>NZ_JAUCMM010000025.1:0-998 GCF_030362975.1 Curtobacterium subtropicum | reverse complement strand
GGGACACGAAGGCCTCCTGGTCGGTGAAGCGGTTCCTAGACAGCTCCACTCCACCACCGGGAGGCCTTCTTCGATCAGCGCGTCACCGACCGCCCGACGACACAACGTCCCTGGACATCACAGCTAGCGCGGCGCGCTGGTCGCGCGGTCGCGCCGGTCCGGCCGGTCCGGTCCGTTCCACGAAGGCGACAGATCACCGTGGAGGGTTCGCGGTGGTCTGTCGCTCTCGCGTCGTGGTCCGCAGCTCCCCGGTCTGGAGGCGCGGATCACCCCCGCCACGCGCCTCCCGCGGTGCTACGGTCGCCGCATGGGGGACGAACGACAACTGACCGAACCGGTGCTGCGGCCGCGGCCGGAGCCGTCGCAGTTCACGAAGGACGCTCGCTGGCTGATCGTCGTCGTAGCGCTCTGCATCCTCTTCCAGCAGCCCGGATCGACCTGGAGCACGACGTTCGTCCACGCCGGCCAGGAGTTCGACTTCCGGTCGTCGCCGGCCCTCGGGACGACACTCCTGACCGTGGCGGTCGCCGTCGGCGGGTTCCTCGTCGCGGTCGCCCGCCGGGGCGCGATCCGGTTCGACGAGCACACCGTGATGGGGCTGACACTCGCGGGCGTGCTCGGCGTCACCGTGGCGGTCTGGCTGCTGATGCCCGTGCAGATGGCGTGGGTGCAGTGGGCCGTCGAGCACGGTCAGCCGCACCCGTTCGTCCTCGGGAACGTCGTCGAGACGACGCGGTACGCCGACTACCTGGGCTGACCGGCCCGGGCTGACCGGCCGCTCGGGCGCCGGCCTGCCGGGTCGTTCGCCCGCGGTCGTCGAACCACGGAACCGACATCGAACCAGCCGCGCGTGCTGGTTCGATGTCGCAAACGTGGTTCGACGCACCGCGTGCGCCGCGCGCCGCGCACCGCGTGCGCCGCGCACCGCGTGCGCCGCGCGCCGCGCACCGCGTGTGCCGCGCGCCGCGCACCGCGTGTGCCGCGCGCCGCGCACCGCG
>NZ_JAUCMM010000024.1:0-1043 GCF_030362975.1 Curtobacterium subtropicum | reverse complement strand
GAGTCCTGTGGTGATTGTAGAAGTGGAGCCAGCCCGGGAGCGCTTGTCGGCGTTCGGTCTCTGAGCCGTAGAACCGTGCGTATGCCCAGCCCTCGCCCAGGGTGCGGTGGAACCGCTCGATCTTCCCGTTCGTCTGTGGCCGGTAGGGGCGAGTCTTCTTCGGCGTGATCCCAAGTGCCGAGCATGCGTCGGCCCAGGCGTGGGACTTGTAGGCGGAGCCGTTGTCGGAGAGCACCCGCTGGACGCTGACGCCGCGATCGGCGAACCACGCAACAGCCCGTTGCAGGACACCGATCGCGGTGACGGCTTTCTCGTCGGCGTGGATTTCGGCGTAGGCGACGCGGGAGTGGTCATCGATGACGGTGTGCACGAACGCTCGGCCCATCAGCGGGTCTCTGGTCGCCGATCGCGGCTTGTCTGGTGTCGCTGCACGGTTCCGGTCGCCCTGCTGCTTCCCGACGAACCGCCAGCCTCCGCCGTCAGGGATGTTGCCGAACTTCGTCACGTCCACGTGGATCATCGCGCCGGGAGTCGCGTGTTCGTAACGGCGGATCGGTTCCCCGGTGATCCGGTCGATGTGGGAGAGCCGGTTGATGCGGCACCGCACCAGGACGGCGTGCACGGTTGACGCCGGCAGCCCCAGCTCACCCCCGATCTGCACTGGCCCGAGGCGACGCCGCCACCTCGCTCTCACGATCCGTTTCACCAGTGCCGGCGGCGTCTTCGCCGGCATCCGGTGCGGGCGGCTGGATCGATCTGCCATCCCCGCAGCACCCTCGGTCCGATACCGAGCAGCCCACTTCCGGGCGGTGACAGGTGACACCATGAACATCCTCGCCACCGTGGTCGCGGGCCATCGGCCCTCGACGATCAGCTTGGCCAGACGAAGACGGGCGCGTGGGGTCAGCGCAGCGTTAGCGTGGGACACGAAGGCCTCCTGGTCGGTGAAGCGGTTCCTAGACAGCTCCACTCCACCACCGGGAGGCCTTCTTCGATCAGCGCGTCACCGACCGCCCGACGACACAACGTCCCTGGACATCACA
>NZ_JAUCMM010000023.1:0-1497 GCF_030362975.1 Curtobacterium subtropicum | reverse complement strand
AAGCCTCTCAGCGCCGATGGTACTGCAAGGGGGACCTTGTGGGAGAGTAGGACGCCGCCGGACTCAACGTTCAGCAACACCAGGAAACCCCTGACCGTGACCGGTCAGGGGTTTCCTGCGTTCCCGGGGTCATTCCGCGTCCAGGGGCCTCCTGCGGCTCGGGAGACACTGCGCGCCTAGGCACGTTCGGGCGGCACAGAGAGCCGGCCTGCACGGCCACCCGCACGACGGTGGCGCCCTCCGGACGGTTCCGCGATGATCACTGAGTGGCTGGACGCATCGGTGACCTCTTCCGCGACGAGCCGGACCAGTGGGGTCTCCGTGGCGATCCGTGGCTGTGGCGAGCGTTGGGCGAACGGTTCGTGGACGAACCAATTCCGAATGCCCAGGGCGAGCTCGAGGCGCTGTTGCGGAGGGCCATCGCCGCGGAGGTCGGGCACTCGGTGTCGGAGCGCGCCGGGCTCGGGGTGTACGTCGAGCGGTTCGCGCACGGTGGGATGTCGTCCGGGTACGTGTCGTTGACGTGGTGGTCGACGACGGGCATCCCGATGCTGCTGCGTCGAGCTGCCCTCTCAGGGGCGGTCTTCCTGATCCGGAGGACATCCGAGCTGGACTGGCCGTCGGTCCGGGAGATCAGGCTCGAGAACGCGGAGGAGAACCCGGTGTCCTACGGGGCAGATCTCCGGACGACGATGGCCATGACCGAGGCCGACTGGCGGATCCGGGCGCGACGCGGCAGTAGCAGCGACACCACCAGCGTGGTGGCCGTCACCGACGACGGTCGTTGGCTCGGGATCATGGGAGCGCAGTTGCGCGCCGATGGCGTTCCGGAAGCGCTGCTCACGGGAGTCTTCGTGCGTGCGGTCGTCCGAGGTCGGACGCACGGTGTCGCAGATGCACTCCTGGCGGAGGTCCTCGCGTGGGCTGCACTCCATGCTCGGTCGATCCGCCTCTGGGTGGATCGCGCACCGGCCGGCGCCCCCGCGCGACGCTTCTACGCGCGTCACGGCTTCCAGCCGACGGGACGGCGGCGCCCGGCAGCAGGGTTCCCGGACGCGGAGCTCGAGGAGATGGTGGCCACGCTCGGGCGTCCCACCCGGCACTGAGCGCGATCCATTGCGCTCGCCCGGCGGCACGGATTAGTGCCGGCCTCGAGTCCGCCTACGGCGACACGCCCGGGATGCGGCCCCACTTGGCAGTGCGTTCACCTCCGCGTAAGGTTGTACCTCGTTGCCGCTGAGGCGGAGAACGGAACGGCCGAGACGGTCACCGGGTCGACGGCCTGGAGATGCAGTCCGGACGGGGTCCCGCACGGCAACCGCCCACCACCATGACGAGCTGAACGGTTCGGCGTGTGGTGTCGAGAATCCATGCCCCTCTGGCGGAGCTCCTTCTGGGAGTCGAGTGGGGGGTGCGTCTGGTCCTTGAGAACTCAACAGCGTGCACATTGTCAATGCCAATTATTTTGACCCCGTGCCTGGTCGGTTTGCTGACCGG
>NZ_JAUCMM010000022.1:0-3325 GCF_030362975.1 Curtobacterium subtropicum | reverse complement strand
CGCCCCACCACCACCGGGGGGGCGGGGGCCCCGCGGCCCCCGCGCCTCCCGTTCGTGCGTCTGGTGACGTCTACTTCGACTCGTGGAGTCGGCTGCTCTCGTCGTGCCACTCGAGCGCGGTCGCCGCGAGCTTGTCCTTGAACTCGGCGCCGTGGTGGGCGCAGAAGTAGAGCTCGCCGCTGGCCATGGTGGCGCGGATGTACGCCTGCGCTCCGCAGCTGTCGCAGCGGTCAGCGGCGGTGAGCTGGTGGCTGCTGGCTTCGTCGATGGAGAGGTCGTGCACGGTCTGGGTCATTGCTGTGCTCCTCACGGATCGCAGGTGGTGCGGGTGGACACCCATTTGAACACGTGGTGGCTGGGAGACGTGCATCGTGGACGGCCTGTTTCGCTGAGCGCGGACCCGTTGTCCCCACGCCGAGGCGCGCCGTCCTCCGGAGCCGTGGCTGTCGGTGCCCGTCGGTACGATCGGGAGGTGAGCTCCGACTACTCTGCACGCCACCTCTCCGTCCTCGAGGGACTCGAGGCCGTTCGGAAGCGTCCCGGCATGTACATCGGATCGACGGACTCCCGCGGGCTCATGCACTGCCTGTGGGAGATCATCGACAACTCCGTCGACGAAGCACTCGCCGGGCACGGCGACGAGATCGGTGTCGTCCTGCACGCCGACGGTTCCGTCGAGGTCCGCGACACCGCCCGCGGCATCCCCGTCGACGTCGAGCCGAAGACCGGGCTGACGGGCGTCGAGGTCGTGTTCACCAAGCTGCACGCCGGCGGCAAGTTCGGATCCGGGTCGTACGCTGCGTCGGGCGGGCTGCACGGCGTCGGCGCGTCCGTCGTGAACGCGCTGTCGGAGCGTCTCGACGTCGAGGTCGACCGCGGCGGCAAGACCTACGCGATGTCGTTCCACCGGGGCGAGCCGGGGACCTTCGCCGGTGACGGTCCCGACGCCCCCTTCACGCCGTTCACCTCGGGCAGTGAGCTGCGCGTCGTCGGCAAGGTCAAGAAGGGCGTCACCGGGTCGCGCATCCGGTACTGGGCGGACCGGCAGATCTTCACCCAGGACGCCCGATTCAGCACGGGCGACCTGGTGAACCGCGCACGCCAGACGGCCTTCCTGGTGCCCGGGCTCGGCATCACCATCACGGACGAGCGCCCGGCATCGATCGAGGCGGCCGCGCAGCGCGCCGAGGCGACCGGCACGACCGTCACCCCCGGGCCGGTCATCGAGCGGTTCCGCTACGAGGGCGGCATCAGCGAGTTCGTCGAGCACCTTGCTGTCGACGCAGCGGTCACCGACGTCTGGCGCATCCAGGGCGCCGGGACGTTCACCGAGACCGTTCCGATGCTCGACGACAAGGGGCACATGGTGTCCACCTCGGTCGAGCGCACGTGCGAGGTCGACATCGCGCTGCGGTGGGGCAGCGGGTACGAGACGGTCGAGCGGAGCTTCGTCAACATCATCGCGACGCCGAAGGGCGGCACGCACCTGACCGGCTTCGAGTCGGGCGTCGTCAAGGCCGTGCGCACCCAGGTCGAGGCGAACGCCCGCAAGCTCAAGGTCGGGCAGGACAAGCTCGAGAAGGACGACGTGCTCGCCGGCCTCACCGCCGTCCTGACCGTCCGCCTGCCCGAGCCGCAGTTCGAGGGGCAGACCAAGGAGGTCCTCGGTACCCCGGCCGTCCGGAAGATCGTCGACCAGGTCGTGTCGAAGCACCTGACGGACATCCTCACCTCGACGCAGCGCACCGAGAAGGCCCAGGCCGCGACCCTGCTCGAGAAGGTCGTCGCCGAGATGAAGACCCGCATCTCGGCCCGGGCGCACAAGGAGACCCAGCGCCGCAAGAACGCGCTCGAGAACTCCTCGCTGCCGACGAAGCTCGCCGACTGCCGCAAGCAGGACGCCGAGGGCACCGAGCTCTTCATCGTCGAGGGTGACTCCGCGCTCGGCACCGCGAAGCTCGCCCGCAACAGCGAGTACCAGGCGCTGCTCCCGATCCGGGGCAAGATCCTCAACGTGCAGAAGGCGTCGGTGTCGGACATGCTGTCCAACGCCGAGTGCGCGTCGATCATCCAGGTCATCGGCGCCGGCTCCGGTCGCTCGTTCGAGATCGACCAGGCCCGCTACGGCAAGATCATCATCATGTCGGACGCTGACGTCGACGGCGCTCACATCCGCACGCTCCTGCTGACGCTGTTCTTCCGCTACATGCGGCCGATGATCGAGCAGGGCCGGGTGTTCGCCGCCGTGCCCCCGCTGCACCGGGTCGTCGTGGTGAACCGCGGCAAGCCGAACGACACGCTGTACACCTACTCCGAGGCCGAGCTGCAGGCGGTGCTGAAGAAGCTCGCGAAGCAGGGCAAGAAGTACCAGGAGCCGATCCAGCGGTACAAGGGCCTGGGGGAGATGGACGCCGACCAGCTGGCCGAGACCACGATGGACCGGGCGCACCGCACCCTCCGTCGCGTGAACGTGACCGACGCCGAGAGCGCCGCGAAGGTGTTCGAGCTGCTGATGGGCAACGACGTCGCGCCGCGCAAGGAGTTCATCCTCGCCGGCGAGGGCCTCGACCGCGACCGCATCGACGCGTAGCCGCCGTCCGGCTCGAGCGCGGCGGCCGAGACTCGCGCTGCGCGACGGTCCTCGCGTCCTGCCGGGCGAGATCGGTCGCTCAGCTCGAGTCTCACGCCCGTCGTGCGGGCGCGGCGTCGGCGTGCGGTCGCGCCGCCGCCGGGCGGGCGTGACGGCGTGCAGGGCGAGGCCGGCATCCAGCCGGGCCGACGTGCGGTGGTGACGCCGGCGCACGGGCGAGACGCCGCCGTGTGGACGGGACGCCGCGAGGGGAACGAAACGCCGCGAGATCCGGCGGCGTCTCGCACGTTCAGCGGTGTCTCGCTGCGTCGGCGGTGTCTCGACGAGGCCGGGGCTCCGATCCGACTCCAGGCGACCCCACGCCGGACGGGAGGAGCGGTGCCGGCTGCCGATGCGCCTCCCGTCCGCTGCTCCGACCGTCCTGTCGCACGACGTGCCGCATGCTGTCGTCGCGGTCGCACGACACGCCGTCGGCGGCAGCGCTGAACGGCGAGTCGTGCGACCGGAACGCGCACACCTGCGCTGGGGCGAGGCTCGTGGCTGATGCCCGCGGGATGCACGTCGAGCGCAGTCAGCTCCGGGAGAGCGACAGTGTGCCGCGATCTTCCCGCGGCAGACTGTCGCTCCCGCGGAACGGACGCGCGCCGCGGCCCGCCGCCACCCGCCGCCGCGCGGCAGCGAATGGCCGTCGCGCGAGTGGCGCGGCCCGCGTGCGCCGCGCGCGGCGCGCGGGCC
>NZ_JAUCMM010000021.1:0-5539 GCF_030362975.1 Curtobacterium subtropicum | reverse complement strand
GAGTGGGGGGTGCGTCTGGTCCTTGAGAACTCAACAGCGTGCACATTGTCAATGCCAATTATTTTGACCCCGTGCCTGGTCGGTTTGCTGACCGGGTCGGAGACAATTCCTTTTGGATTGAATTGATTGTCCAGTGGACAGTCTTTACAGTCATGATCAACTCGGCCTGCTGCTTTTGGTGGTGGGTTGGTAATTTTTTTACGGAGAGTTTGATCCTGGCTCAGGACGAACGCTGGCGGCGTGCTTAACACATGCAAGTCGAACGATGATCAGGAGCTTGCTCCTGTGATTAGTGGCGAACGGGTGAGTAACACGTGAGTAACCTGCCCCTGACTCTGGGATAAGCGTTGGAAACGACGTCTAATACTGGATACGACTGCCGGCCGCATGGTCTGGTGGTGGAAAGATTTTTTGGTTGGGGATGGACTCGCGGCCTATCAGCTTGTTGGTGAGGTAATGGCTCACCAAGGCGACGACGGGTAGCCGGCCTGAGAGGGTGACCGGCCACACTGGGACTGAGACACGGCCCAGACTCCTACGGGAGGCAGCAGTGGGGAATATTGCACAATGGGCGAAAGCCTGATGCAGCAACGCCGCGTGAGGGATGACGGCCTTCGGGTTGTAAACCTCTTTTAGTAGGGAAGAAGCGAAAGTGACGGTACCTGCAGAAAAAGCACCGGCTAACTACGTGCCAGCAGCCGCGGTAATACGTAGGGTGCAAGCGTTGTCCGGAATTATTGGGCGTAAAGAGCTCGTAGGCGGTTTGTCGCGTCTGCTGTGAAATCCCGAGGCTCAACCTCGGGCTTGCAGTGGGTACGGGCAGACTAGAGTGCGGTAGGGGAGATTGGAATTCCTGGTGTAGCGGTGGAATGCGCAGATATCAGGAGGAACACCGATGGCGAAGGCAGATCTCTGGGCCGTAACTGACGCTGAGGAGCGAAAGCGTGGGGAGCGAACAGGATTAGATACCCTGGTAGTCCACGCCGTAAACGTTGGGCGCTAGATGTAGGGACCTTTCCACGGTTTCTGTGTCGTAGCTAACGCATTAAGCGCCCCGCCTGGGGAGTACGGCCGCAAGGCTAAAACTCAAAGGAATTGACGGGGGCCCGCACAAGCGGCGGAGCATGCGGATTAATTCGATGCAACGCGAAGAACCTTACCAAGGCTTGACATACACCGGAAACGGCCAGAGATGGTTGCCCCCTTGTGGTCGGTGTACAGGTGGTGCATGGTTGTCGTCAGCTCGTGTCGTGAGATGTTGGGTTAAGTCCCGCAACGAGCGCAACCCTCGTTCTATGTTGCCAGCGCGTTATGGCGGGGACTCATAGGAGACTGCCGGGGTCAACTCGGAGGAAGGTGGGGATGACGTCAAATCATCATGCCCCTTATGTCTTGGGCTTCACGCATGCTACAATGGCCGGTACAAAGGGCTGCGATACCGTAAGGTGGAGCGAATCCCAAAAAGCCGGTCTCAGTTCGGATTGAGGTCTGCAACTCGACCTCATGAAGTCGGAGTCGCTAGTAATCGCAGATCAGCAACGCTGCGGTGAATACGTTCCCGGGCCTTGTACACACCGCCCGTCAAGTCATGAAAGTCGGTAACACCCGAAGCCGGTGGCCTAACCCTTGTGGAAGGAGCCGTCGAAGGTGGGATCGGTGATTAGGACTAAGTCGTAACAAGGTAGCCGTACCGGAAGGTGCGGCTGGATCACCTCCTTTCTAAGGAGCATCTGACCGGCCCTGCTTGCAGGTGTCTTGGTTCAGGCGCCGATGCAACCCGAGTGTGGTTGCCGGTAGCTCATGGGTGGAACATTGACAGTGCAGTCGGGAGCGCAGCTTCCGGCCTGAGTACGCCAGTTCGCTGGTTGGAAGGGGTCGGGGTGAGCGGGTCGGCTGGTGCACGTTGTTGGGTCCTGAGGGACCAGGCTTCCCGGTCGTGATGATCGGGGGTTGAGCCGGCGGACGGGTTGTCCGGATGGTTCTTCGAGTGGGCTGCATGAAGCGAACCGGTTGGTTCGGGGAGTGTGGTGCCGATCGTATGTTGAGAACTACACAGTGGACGCGAGCATCTTAGATCGCTCGGGACGATGGTCATCCTTTCGGGGGTGGTCGGGTGTCGAGTCGATCGCAATTTTAATCTTTGTGGTCAAGTTTCTAAGAGCAAACGGTGGATGCCTTGGCATCTGGAGCCGAAGAAGGACGTAGAAATCTGCGATAAGCCTCGGGGAGCTGATAATCGAGCTGTGAGCCGAGGATTTCCGAATGGGGAAACCCCGCCGGGCGACTTGTCGACCTGGTGACTCCCGCCTGAATATATAGGGCGGGTAGAGGGAACGTGGGGAAGTGAAACATCTCAGTACCCACAGGAAGAGAAAACAACATGTGATTCCGTGAGTAGTGGCGAGCGAAAGCGGATGAGGCTAAACCGATCATGTGTGATAGCCGGCGGGCGTTGCATGGTCGGGGTTGTGGGACACGTCGCTCAGTTCTGCCGGACTGGGGCGGTTACAGCGCATCATAGTCGAACCGGTTTGAAAGCCGGGCCGTAGTGGGTGCCAGCCCCGTAGACGAAATGGTGTCATGGCCGGATGTGTATCCCAAGTAGCACGGGGCCCGAGAAATCCCGTGTGAATCTGTCAGGACCACCTGATAAGCCTAAATACTCCCAGATGACCGATAGCGGACAAGTACCGTGAGGGAAAGGTGAAAAGTACCCCGGGAGGGGAGTGAAATAGTACCTGAAACCGTTTGCTTACAAACCGTCGGAGCCTCCTTGTAGGGGTGACGGCGTGCCTTTTGAAGAATGAGCCTGCGAGTTAGTGATATGTGGCGAGGTTAACCCGTGTGGGGCAGCCGTAGCGAAAGCGAGTCTGAATAGGGCGATTTGAGTCGCATGTCCTAGACCCGAAGCGAAGTGATCTATCCATGGCCAGGTTGAAGCGACGGTAAGACGTCGTGGAGGACCGAACCCACTTCAGTTGAAAATGGAGGGGATGAGCTGTGGATAGGGGTGAAAGGCCAATCAAACTTCGTGATAGCTGGTTCTCTCCGAAATGCATTTAGGTGCAGCGTTGCGTGTTTCTCGCCGGAGGTAGAGCTACTGGATGGCCGATGGGCCTCAACAGGTTACTGACGTCAGCCAAACTCCGAATGCCGGTGAGTGAGAGCGCAGCAGTGAGACGGTGGGGGATAAGCTTCATCGTCGAGAGGGAAACAACCCAGACTACCAACTAAGGCCCCTAAGCGTGTGCTAAGTGGGAAAGGATGTGGAGTTGCACAGACAACCAGGAGGTTGGCTTAGAAGCAGCCACCCTTGAAAGAGTGCGTAATAGCTCACTGGTCAAGTGATTCCGCGCCGACAATGTAACGGGGCTCAAGCACACCGCCGAAGTTGTAGATTTCGCACACAGACAAGCCTTCGTGGTTCAGTCGTGCGGAGTGGTAGGAGAGCGTCGTGTGGCGAGTGAAGCGGCGGAGGAATCCAGCCGTGGACGCCACACGAGTGAGAATGCAGGCATGAGTAGCGAAAGACGGGTGAGAAACCCGTCCTCCGAAAGACCAAGGGTTCCAGGGCCAGGTTAATCCGCCCTGGGTAAGTCGGGACCTAAGGCGAGGCCGACAGGCGTAGTCGATGGACAACGGGTTGATATTCCCGTACCGGCGAACAACCGCCCAAGCTAATCCAGTGGTGCTAAGAGTCCTAACCCGGTACATCCGGATCCCTTCGGGGTGATGGTGTCCGGTCTAACGCTCGACCCCATGCTGGTGCGGCTAGCGTATGAACAGGTGTGACGCAGGAAGGTAGCTGAGCCAGGCGATGGTATCCGTAAGGTGAACCTGGTGTAAGGATGTAGGGCTGACGATAGGCAAATCCGTCGTCTGTGTGCCTGAGATCCGACGCGTACCCGTCAAGGGGAAATCAGTGATCCTATGCTGCCGAGAAAAGCATCGACGCGAGGTTGCAGCCGCCCGTACCCGAAACCGACTCAGGTGGTCAGGTAGAGAATACCAAGGAGATCGAGAGAATCGTGGTTAAGGAACTCGGCAAAATGCCCCCGTAACTTCGGGAGAAGGGGGGCCGGACACGTGATACGACTTCTCGTTGTTGAGCGTTGAAGGCCGCAGAGACCAGTGGGAAGCGACTGTTTACTAAAAACACAGGTCCGTGCGAAGTCGCAAGACGATGTATACGGACTGACGCCTGCCCGGTGCTGGAAGGTTAAGAGGAAGGGTTAGCCCTCGGGCGAAGCTCTGAATTTAAGCCCCAGTAAACGGCGGTGGTAACTATAACCATCCTAAGGTAGCGAAATTCCTTGTCGGGTAAGTTCCGACCTGCACGAATGGCGTAACGACTTCCCAGCTGTCTCAACCGCGAACTCGGCGAAATTGCACTACGAGTAAAGATGCTCGTTACGCGCAGCAGGACGGAAAGACCCCGTGACCTTTACTACAGTTTGGTATTGGTGTTCGGAGTGGCTTGTGTAGGATAGGTGGGAGACTGTGAAGCGGGCACGCTAGTGTTCGTGGAGTCATTGTTGAAATACCACTCTGGTCACTTTGGATGTCTAACGTAGGACCCTGATCGGGTTCATGGACAGTGCCTGATGGGTAGTTTAACTGGGGCGGTTGCCTCCCAAAGAGTAACGGAGGCGCCCAAAGGTTCCCTCAACCTGGTTGGCAATCAGGTGGCGAGTGTAAGTGCACAAGGGAGCTTGACTGTGAGACTGACAGGTCGAGCAGGGACGAAAGTCGGGACTAGTGATCCGGCAGTGGCTTGTGGAAGCGCTGTCGCTCAACGGATAAAAGGTACCTCGGGGATAACAGGCTGATCTTGCCCAAGAGTCCATATCGACGGCATGGTTTGGCACCTCGATGTCGGCTCGTCGCATCCTGGGGCTGGAGTAGGTCCCAAGGGTTGGGCTGTTCGCCCATTAAAGCGGTACGCGAGCTGGGTTTAGAACGTCGTGAGACAGTTCGGTCCCTATCCGCTGCGCGCGTTGGAAATTTGAGAAGATCTATCCCTAGTACGAGAGGACCGGGATGGACGAACCTCTGGTGTGTCAGTTGTTCTGCCAAGGGCACCGCTGATTAGCTACGTTCGGACCGGATAACCGCTGAAAGCATCTAAGCGGGAAGCCGTCTTCGAGATGAGATTTCCATGCACCTTGAGTGTGAGAGGCTCCCAGCAGACTACTGGGTTGATAGGCCGGATGTGGAAGCGGGGACCAACGACCCGTGGAGCTGACCGGTACTAATAAGCCGAAGACTTGACAACACAACTATTACCCAGACCGTTTCCGGTGTGGGGCTCGCGTCCACTTTGTGGTTCCCGACAGACGATCGGGAATCAAACTGAATACTTCAGCAATGCTCTGAAGGAACAATGGTTTGATCCAGGATCTGGGTCGACAGTGTTCCGGTGGTCATAGCGAGAGGGAAACGCCCGGTCACATTCCGAACCCGGAAGCTAAGCCTCTCAGCGCCGATGGTACTGCAAGGGGGACCTTGTGGGAGAGTAGGACGCCGCCGGACTCAACGT
>NZ_JAUCMM010000020.1:0-32536 GCF_030362975.1 Curtobacterium subtropicum | reverse complement strand
GCGCGGGCCGCGGCCCGCGCGGGCCGCGGCCCGCGCGGGCCGCGGCGCGCGCCTACGCCTCGCCGGCGGTACCGTCCAGCGCCGCGGCGCTGCCACCGATCGAGCCGATCACGGCCTCGAGCGGCGCACCCGACCCGTCACGCTTCGACAGCCAGTCGGGCAGGGTCCGAGCAGCGCCGTCGGCGCCGACGGCGTGCGGCGGCGCGATGCCGGCCCACGCCACGGTCAGGCCGTCCTCGCCCTTCAGGAACGCGTGCGCCCGCACACCCTGGGTCGCCCGACCCTTCGCTGGGAACTCCGAGAACGCCGACACCTTCGCCCGTCCGGGGTCCGTGCCGGGCAGCGCCCCCGAGGCCGTCGACACCGTGGCCACCACCGCGTCGTCGGAGCGGGCGACGGACCCGAACCAGATCACCGACGCGCCCGAGGCCAGGGAGACACCCGCGACGCCACCTGCGGGCAGTCCTTGAGGCCGGACACCCGACGCCGGGAACCGCAGCAGCTGCGCGTTCGACGTGATGAACACGAGGTCGTCCGACTCCGGCGCCTGCGCGGCACCGACGACGGTGTCCTTCGGCTTGAGCCCGATCGCGACGAACTCGTCCTTGTCCGGCCAGGCACCCGTCGCGACGCGCTTCACGATGCCCTGCGCGGTGCCGATCGCGAGCGAGTCCGTCGCCCCGGCCGACAGGTCGACGAGCGCGACGACGGTCTCGGTCCGGGCGATCCCGAGGTAGTCGGACACCCGGACACCGGCGTCGAGCCGGACGGACGCCGGCGGCACCGCGGGGACGTCGACCGGGGAGAACCGCAGGACCCGCCCGGTCGAGGTCAGCGCCCCGACCTGTCCGCGGACGGTCGAGAGGACGGTCGAACGGACCGCGTCGTGCTTCGACCGCTTCGGCACGCGCACGATCCCCAGGTCGGTGTCGGGGACGTCCACCCGCACGAGTCGTCCGGTGGTCGAGAGCAGCACGCGGCACGGGGCATCGGCGATCTGCAGCGACTCGGGGTCGACCGCAGCCTTGCGGCCACCGCGCACCGGGGCATCGGCCTCGGTGAGCAGGGTGCGACGCGGGGTGGCGAAGCGGTCGGAGACCTCGGTGAGCTCCTGTGCCACCTGGGCACGGAGTCGGGCGTCGGAGGCCAGCAGTTCCTCGAGCGCGGCGATGTCCGCGAGCAGCTGGTCGCGCTCGCCCTCGAGCTCGAGGCGGGAGAACTTCGTCAGGCGCCGCAGTCGCAGCTCGAGGATGTACTCGGCCTGCACCTCGGACAGGTCGAACACGGTCTGCAGGCGCGATCGTGCGGCCTCGGAGTCGTCCGACGAGCGGATGACCTCGATGACCTCGTCGATGTCGAGGATCGCGATGAGCAGGCCCTCGACCAGGTGCAGCCGCTCTCGCCGCCGTGCCAGGCGGTACTCGGACCGGCGGGTCACCACGTCGATGCGGTGCTGCACGTACACGTCGAGCAGCTCGCGCAGCCCGAGGGTCCGCGGCGATCCGTTGACGAGCGCGACGTTGTTGATGCCGAAGCCGTCCTCGAGCGGGGTGTGCTTGTACAGCTGCTCGAGCACGGCCGTCGGGTTGAAGCCGGACTTGATGCCGATGACGAGCCGCAGCCCGTGGTTCCGGTCGGTCAGGTCGTTGACGTCCGAGATGCCGACGAGTTTCTTCGCCTGCACCCCGTCCTTGATCTTCTCGATCACGCGCTCGGGGCCGACCAGGTAGGGCAGCTCGGTGACGACGAGGCCGACCTTGCGCGGCGTGAGGTTCTCGACGCTCACCTTCGCCCGGGTGCGGAACGAGCCGCGTCCGGTGGCGTAGGCGTCGCGCACCCCGGAGAGCCCGACGATCGTGCCGCCCGACGGCAGGTCCGGGCCCGGCACGAACTCCATCAGTTCCTCGAGCGTCGCTGTCGGGTTCAGGAGCAGGTGCTTGGCGGCCTCGACGACCTCGCCCAGGTTGTGCGGCGCCATGTTCGTCGCCATGCCGACCGCGATGCCGGACGCGCCGTTCACGAGCAGGTTCGGGAACGCCGCAGGCAGCACGCCCGGCTGCATGATCTGGTTGTCGTAGTTCGGGACGAAGTCGACGACGTCCTCGCCGAGGCCCTCGGTCATCGCCATCGACGGCTCGGCCAGGCGCGCTTCGGTGTACCGCGCGGCCGCGGGTCCGTCGTCGAGCGACCCGAAGTTGCCGTGCCCGTCGACCAGCGGCACGCGCATGGTGAACGGCTGCGCCATCCGCACGAGGGCGTCGTAGATCGCCCCGTCGCCGTGCGGGTGCAGCTTGCCCATGACCTCGCCGGTGACGCGGGCGCTCTTCACGTGCCCCCGGTCCGGCCGCAGTCCCATCTCGGCCATCTGGTACAGGATGCGTCGCTGCACCGGCTTGAGACCGTCGCGCGCGTCCGGCAGGGCCCGCGAGTAGATGACGGAGTACGCGTACTCGAGGAACGAGCCCTGCATCTCCTCGGAGACGTCGACGTCCTCGATGCGCTCACCGTCGGGCAGGCCGACTGCTTCCGTGCGTGCCATGGGACCTTTCTGGGAGGATCGTGGGGTGCCCCCCAGCGTACCGAGCGCCCCAGACACCACCGCGAACCTCGCCGACGTGCTCCCGAGTTGCCTCGTCGCGCTCGGCGCCGCGGACGACACGTGGTTGCGCACCACCGGCCGGGAGGCGCGGATCACCCTCCGACCCGCCCGCTCCGTCGTCGTCGTCCTGGTCGACGGCCTGGGCTCCGCCGCGCTGTCGGCGCGCGCTGGACACGCCCGTTGGCTCACCGCCGCCACCGGCGGCGGCAGCGTCAAGCGGCTGCGCAGCGGGTTCCCGACGACGACCGCGGCGGCGCTGAGCACCCTGACGACCGGCCGGTCACCGGGCACGCACGGCGTGGTCGGCTACAGCGGCTGGGACCCCGACGGCGAGCGGGTCGTCAACCTGCTCTCCGGGTGGGACGCCGAGGTCCCCGCGGGCTGGCTGCTCACCGAGACCGTCTTCACCGAGGCCACCGCGCTCGGCATCGACCCCGTGGTCGTCGGCCCGGCCCGTTACGAGTCCTCGGGGATGACCGCGAACGTGCTCGGCGGAGCGCGGTACGCCGCCGCGGACAGCATCGCGCAGCGGGTCGACGCCGCGCTGGCAGCGACTGCGTCCGGACGCTCGCTCGTCTACCTCTACGTGCCGGAACTCGACTCGATCGGGCACAAGCGCGGGTGGGAGTCGGACCGCTGGACCGTGGCGCTCGAGTCACTCGACGGCGAGCTCGCCCGGCTCGCGGCCCGGTGTGCTCCCGACGTGGGCATCCTCGTGACGGCCGACCACGGCGTGCTCGACGTGCCGGCCGAGGCGAACATCGCGATCGACCCGGCACTCCTGGTCGACGTCGTGGGCATCGCCGGGGACCCCCGCTGCCGCCAGCTGGCCGTCCGCCCGGGCACCGACGTGCCGGCGCTGGTCGAGGCCTGGCGCACCCGCTACGGCAAGAAGGCGTACGTCGTCAGCCGTGACGAAGCCGTGGCCGCCGGGTGGTTCGGCGCGGTCGACGACCGGGTGCTCCCGCGCATCGGTGACGTCGTCGTCGTGGCGCGGGGTTCGTGGGCGTTCAACGACGACCGCGAGGCCGACCCGCGGAAGGAGCCGAAGCGGATGATCGGCCAGCACGGCGCGATGACGGACGACGAGGTCTTCGTGCCGCTGCGCCTGGCGGGGGCCTTCGCGAGCTGAGCCGAGCCGGGGGAGAACGGCGACAGCCCCGCGACGCGACAGGCGTGGCGGGGCTGCACCGGGCCTCCCGTCCGGACGGACCGGAGGGTGGCCAGGGGATCAGGCGGGGTCCTCCGGGCGGGTGCCGAACACGATCTCGTCCCAACTCGGCATCGACCGGCGATTGCGCTTCTTGCGCTCCGAGCGGCCGTCGGTCTCGGGCGCCGATGCCGGACGGTCGTCGCGCTCGGGGGCGGAGGCCGGCGAGTCCCAGCCCTGCAGCGGCACGTCCACGACGCTGATCGAGGTGCCGCGCGGCGCGTCCTGCTGCTCGGTGAAGGACGCGGCCTCGCGCTCACCGCGACGACGGCGGAGTGCCTCGAGCAGGTCCGCGGTCTCGTTGCCGGGCGACCGTTCCTCGACCGGCGCGGCGCCGATGCGGGGGAGCGGTGCGCGGAGCGGGCGCTCCTGCGCCTCGGGTGCCGGTGCGTCCTCGGTCTGCTCGACGCGGAAGGCGCCGGAGTCGAAGCGGGTGCCGTCGGCGTCGTGGTGGTCGTTCTCCACCGCGCGCAGGCGCGGGGCGATGCCCTCGTCATCGGTGTGCGACAGGCGGTGCGCGTCGCCGTTGTCCGGGGTGAGCGTGGACGTCTTCGGGTCGAACAGCCACTGCGCGTCGTGCTCGACCTCGGACGCGGTGTAGCGGACGCGCACCTGCCAGCCCTGCTCGGCGTTCTTCCACGAGGCCCACTCGACGGCGGTGGCGTCGCCGGACTCGAGCTTGGCCTCGATGGCCTCGCCGAACGTGTCGGGGGCCTCGGCGTCGGTCGGCGTCACGGGCACGCGGCGGGCGGCGTCGAGGACGAATGCCCGCTCGGCCAGCACGGGGCCCTCGAACCGGCGGACGTACTCGACGTCGACGTCGAGCGCTGCAGCGACGTCGGCCGCGTCCGCACCACCGCGGATGCGCGCCTGGACGTCCTTCGGTGACACGCGCTTCTGCGGGCCGGCGTCGGGGTTGGCCTGGCGGACCTGGCTCGACAGCGACGCGGTGACCGGCAACCGGAACTCGGTGCCGCCGTCGGTCGCGAGCAGGAGTGCCCCGGACTCGACTCCGATGACTCTCACGTCTTGCATGGTTGCGCCTCCCGAGCGTTGCGTACGGTCGTGCTCGTACCTTGCAGGAGTATGCAGCCGCGGGCGTCCGATCCCGCGGAGGCGCACGGGCGTGCCGCGCACTCCCACACCCCGGGAATGTCCGGGTCCGGCACCGGGTTGCACGGCCTGACGATCCCGCACGGCGTTCGGTTTGCGCTCTCGCGGGTCGTGGTGCAAACTGTCGCCGCCGATCACCGGCGACGACCTCTCGACACGAGAAACGGATGGGCATGGCCACCGATTACGACGCCCCCAGGAAGACCGACGACTCCTCTGACTCGGAGTCGATCGAGGCCCTCAAGGAGCGCGTGCCCGACAAGATGTCGGGGGTCGTCGACGATGATTCCGACAACCCCGGCAGCTTCGAGCTCGCCGGACAGGACCTCAGCGACGTCGACCTCGACGTCGTCGTGCTGCCGCCGCAGGTCGACGAGTTCACCTGCGTCGAGTGCTTCCTCGTGAAGCACCGCTCGCAGCTCGACCACGAGTCGAAGCTCGGCCCCGTGTGCGCGGAGTGCACGGCGCTCTAGGCACGCTGCTCGTCGGACGGCCCGTCACCCCTCGTGGGTGGCGGGCCGTTCCGCGTGCGGGGGTGCGGGTCGGGAGCCGTTCCGCGCGTAGGAGACCGTTCCGCGCGTGGGAGGTCGTTCCGCGCGTGGGAGGCCGGAAGTTCTCGCCCCCTACGGGCGGATCAGCTTCCCATCGCGGGCGTGATGGGCTCGAACGCGCCCGACTGGCGGGCCGGTCGGGCGGGGCGGGAGGGAGCTGTGCCTCCCGGCCGGCCGGACCGAGCGCGCCCGACCGGCCCCGCGTCAGGAACGCAGGGCGTCGACGACCGCCTGCGGGTTGCGCGCACTGACGAGCCAGTACGGCGTCGGGTCCGCCGGGTCCGCGACCTCGACCCGCACGACGCCGCGCACGTACCCGCGGAACAGCGTCCACGCGCGGGCGTCGAGCGCCGGACCACGCTGCGTCGTCGCCGCGGGGCCCTCGTACGCGGCGACCTCGCCCACGAGCGTCCGCGGCAGGTGCGCGCGGCCGGCGCGGAACTCGGTGTCGGTGACCTCGATCGTCGGGGCGAGCGCCCAGAGCAGCACGACGATCCCGAGGTACATGCCGATCGCCACGAGGACGCCGGCCAGGACGCTGATCGGCAGGAACACGAGCAGGCTCGCGGGGATGACGAGCGCCGTCGCCAGGTAGAGGGCGGGCGGAGCCCAGAGTCGTTCGCGGTACACGGTCACCCCTCCATCCCACCACGACTCGGGGCAGGTCACGGAACGGTCACGGAACGACCGGGCTCGTGCACTACCCTCGTCTCGTGACCGAACCAGTCGACGTGCTCTGGACCGGGGCGAACGCCCCCGTCCACGCCCACCCCGGAGACGCCGGAGCCGACCTCGTCTCGACCGAGGCCTTCGTGCTGCAGCCGGGGGAGCGCCGCCTCGTCGGCACCGGACTCCGCATCGCGCTGCCGGACGGGTTCGTCGCCTTCGTCGTGCCCCGGAGCGGGCTGGCGGCGAAGCACGGCATCACGATCGTGAACGCCCCCGGGACGGTCGACTCCGGCTACCGCGGCGAGGTCAAGGTCGCACTGCTCAACACCGACGCGGCCGAGCCGTACGAGGTGCACGTCGGTGACCGCATCGCGCAGGTGATCGTCATGCCGGTGCCGCGGGTCACGTTCACCCGGGTCGACGAGCTGCCGGAGAGCGTCCGCGGTGCGGGCGGCTTCGGCTCGTCGGGCTACGGTGACCAGCGCAGCGGTGCCCTGTCCGGCGCCGCGCACACGCAGGAAGGAACGAGCGCATGAAGTTCGGTCGACGCAAGCGGGACGAGGTCGAGGTGGCGGAGGCCGTCGCCGACGACGCCGTGGTCGCAGGGACGACGCCGGAGGTCGACATCGCGACCGACGCCGACGCCGACCTCGACGAGGTGGACGCGGTCGCCCCGACCGACAAGTCCGCTCCGGAGGACCGCGCCGAGAACGGTCCGCACGACGAGACCGAGGCGAACCTCGTGCGCCCGTACGTCGACCTGGGCGGTGTGAAGGTGCTCCCGCGCGAGGGCCTGCACCTCCGCCTCGAGGTCGAGGAGGGCTCGCAGCGCGTCGTCGCCGTCGGGCTCGACTACGACGAGTCCACGCTCCAGGTGCAGCCCTTCGCCGCGCCCCGCTCGACGGGGCTCTGGCACGAGATCCGCGCGCAGATCGCCGACCAGATCGAGCGCCAGGGCGGCCGCGTGGAGGAGGTCGACGGCCCCTTCGGCCCCGAGCTCCGTGCCCTCGTGCCGGTCGTCGTCGACGGCTCCGGCGCGACCGACGGCGCCCGCGCCGCACGCTTCGTCGGTGTCGACGGTCCCCGCTGGTTCCTGCGCGGCGTGATCGCCGGCAAGGCCGCCGAGAGCCCGGACGACGCCGCCGAGATCGAGGAGCTCTTCCGCTCCGTCGTCGTGGTGCGCGGTACCACGCCGATGCCGCCGCGCGACCTCATCCCGCTGCACATGCCGAAGTCCACGCAGACCGCGGTCTGACGACCGGCTCCCGACGACCGCTCGCGACGCGAGACACCGACGACACGGCCTGGAGGCACGGTGCCGGACCACGACGAGACCCCCCGTCCCGCGGACACGCGCGGCGAGCACGCCGTCCCGGCTCCGAGCGCCGGCACGCCGGACGACGCTGCGCCGTCGTTCTCGGCGCAGTTCCGCGCCGCGGTGCAGAACGCCGGCATCGCTCGGGTCGCGCCCGGTGAGGCGCCCTCCGGCCGCGCCCTGCTCGGCGCGGTCGGTGGCGTGCGCGGGCTCGCCGAGTCGGTGCTGCCCGGGTTCGCGTTCCTCGTCGTCTACGCGGTCACGAAGGAGCTCGTGCCGAGTGTCGTGATCCCGGTGCTCGTGGGGCTCGTCTTCGTCGTGGTCCGTCTGGCGCAGCGGCAGTCGCTCGTGATGTCCTTCGCCGGGATCGCGGGCGTGGTGGTCTCGGCTGCCCTGGCGCTGTTCACCGGTCGGGCCGAGACCAACTTCATCCCGGGCATCGTCATCAACTCGGTGTGGCTCGTGGGTCTGCTCGTCACCCTGGCGATCCGTTGGCCGCTGATCGGCGTGGTGGTGGGCTTCCTGCTCCCGCCGAACGAGGACGGATCCCACGTCGACTGGCGGGCGGACGCGGCCAAGCGCCGCGTGCTCACCGTCGCCACCTGGATCTGGGTCGGGCTCTTCGCGGTCCGGCTCGCCGTCGAGGTGCCGCTCTACCTGACCGCGCAGGTCGAGCTCCTCGCCGCGGTCAAGCTCGTGCTCGGGGTGCCGCTCTACGCCGCCGTGCTCTGGGTCACGTGGCTGCTCGTCCGCACGGTGTTCGTTCGCCGGGAGGACACCGCCGCGGTGTAGAGTTGTCTCGACATCGAGACAGTTTCCCGGGGGCGCGCCCGCACCGTCGGGATTAGGTTTGCCTTGCTGGTGGGACGTTCCGACGCCCGCGATGATGAGGGCACACCGATCAGTAGGGAGGCGGCACAGTGGCTGCAGTCAACAGCTTCGGCTCGAAGGACACGCTCTCGGTTGGGGGTGTCGACTACGCGTTCCACCGGATCGACTCGGTGCCGGGGCACGAGAAGCTCCCGTACAGCCTGAAGGTGCTGCTCGAGAACCTGCTCCGCACCGAGGACGGCGCGAACGTCACCGAGGACCAGATCCGCGCGCTCGGCTCGTGGAAGCCCGAGGCCGAGCCGGACACCGAGATCCAGTTCTCGCCGGCCCGCGTGGTCATGCAGGACTTCACGGGCGTCCCGTGCATCGTCGACCTCGCCACCATGCGCGAGGCGATGGCGCAGATCGGCGGCGACCCGAACAAGATCAACCCGCTCTCGCCGGCCGAGATGGTCATCGACCACTCCGTCGTCGCCGACCTGTTCGGCCGCGAGGACGCCCTCCAGCGCAACACGGACCTGGAGTACGAGCGCAACGGGGAGCGCTACCAGTTCCTCCGCTGGGGCCAGACCGCGTTCGAGGACTTCAAGGTCGTCCCGCCGGGGACCGGCATCGTGCACCAGGTGAACATCGAGTACCTGGCCAAGGTCACGTACACGCGCGAGTTCGACGGCGAGCTCTACGCGTACCCGGACACCCTCGTCGGCACCGACTCGCACACCACGATGGTGAACGGCCTCGGCGTGCTCGGCTGGGGCGTCGGCGGCATCGAGGCCGAGGCAGCGATGCTCGGCCAGCCGGTGTCGATGCTCATCCCGAAGGTCGTCGGCTTCAAGCTCTCCGGCTCGATCCCGGCCGGCGTCAC
Source organism: Curtobacterium subtropicum (assembly GCF_030362975.1). Classification (NCBI taxonomy): domain Bacteria; kingdom Bacillati; phylum Actinomycetota; class Actinomycetes; order Micrococcales; family Microbacteriaceae; genus Curtobacterium; species Curtobacterium subtropicum. The sequence goes on along the minus strand of NZ_JAUCMM010000020.1, from coordinate 23,383 downwards.
CGCGACCGACGTGGTGCTCACCATCACGCAGGAGCTCCGCAAGCACGGCGTCGTCGGCAAGTTCGTCGAGTTCTACGGCGAGGGCGTCTCCGAGGTCCCGCTCGCGAACCGCGCCACGATCGGCAACATGTCGCCGGAGTTCGGGTCGACCGCCGCGATCTTCCCGGTCGACGCCGTCACGCTCGACTACCTGCGCCTGACCGGCCGGTCCGAGGACCAGATCGCCCTGGTCGAGGCCTACTCGAAGGCCCAGGGCCTGTGGCACGACCCGTCGGTGGAGCCCGCGTACTCCGAGTACATGGAGCTCGACCTGTCGACGGTCGTCCCCTCGATCTCCGGCCCGAAGCGCCCGCAGGACCGCATCGAGCTGTCGAAGGCCAAGGACCAGTTCGAGGTCGACCTCGCCAACTACGCGAGCATCGACCACACCCACGAGGACAAGGCCGTCGCGGACACCTTCCCGGCGTCCGACCCGGTCGCCGCCGCGCCCGGTGACGAGCACGCCGTCGACGACCTGCAGGACGCCCCGGCGTCCGAGGTCCCGGTGCACGCCTCGAGCGCACCCGGCACGGTCTCGAAGCCGACGTCGGTGTCCGTCGCCGACGGTGACACCTTCACCATCGACCACGGTGCCGTCGCGATCGCCGCGATCACCTCGTGCACGAACACGTCGAACCCCTCGGTGATGATGGCCGCCGGCATCCTGGCCCGCAACGCCGCGAAGAAGGGCCTCAAGGCCAAGCCGTGGGTGAAGACCACCCTCGCGCCGGGCTCGAAGGTCGTCACCGACTACTACGAGAAGGCCGGGCTCACGAGCTCCCTCGAGGACCTCGGCTTCTACACGGTCGGCTACGGCTGCACCACCTGCATCGGCAACTCGGGCCCGCTGCCCGAGGAGATCTCGCAGGCCGTGCAGGACAACGACCTCGCCGTCACCGCGGTGCTCTCCGGCAACCGCAACTTCGAGGGCCGCATCAACCCCGACGTGAAGATGAACTACCTGGCGTCCCCGCCGCTGGTCATCGCCTACGCCCTCGCCGGGTCGATGCACTTCGACTTCGACAAGGACGCACTCGGCACCGACCAGGACGGCAAGGACGTCTACCTGCAGGACATCTGGCCCGACGCGGCCGAGGTGCAGGACGTCATCGACTCGTCGATCGACACCGAGATGTTCACCCACGAGTACGGCTCCGTGTTCGAGGGCGACGACCGCTGGAAGAACCTGCCGACCCCGACGGGCGACACGTTCGAGTGGGACCAGGAGTCGACCTACGTCCGGAAGCCCCCGTACTTCGAGGGCATGACGATGCAGCCCGACGCGGTCTCGGACATCTCCGGCGCCCGCGTGCTCGCGAAGCTCGGCGACTCCGTCACGACCGACCACATCTCGCCGGCCGGTTCGATCAAGGCCGACAGCCCGGCCGGTCGCTACCTCGACGAGCACGGCGTCGACCGGAAGGACTTCAACTCCTACGGCTCGCGCCGCGGCAACCACGAGGTGATGATCCGCGGTACGTTCGCGAACATCCGCCTGCGGAACCAGCTCCTGGACGGCGTGGAGGGCGGGTACACCCGTGACTTCACCACGCCCGACGGCGAGCAGTCGTTCATCTACGACGCGTCGCAGCACTACCAGGAGCAGGGCATCCCGCTCGTCATCTTCGGTGGCAAGGAGTACGGCTCCGGCTCGTCGCGCGACTGGGCGGCGAAGGGCACGAACCTGCTCGGCGTCAAGGCGGTCATCACCGAGAGCTTCGAGCGCATCCACCGCTCGAACCTCATCGGCATGGGCGTCGTCCCGCTGCAGTTCCCGGCGGGCGAGACGGTCGAGTCGCTCGGCCTCGACGGCACCGAGGTCGTCTCGATCTCCGGGCTGACCGAGCTGAACGAGGGTCGCACGCCGAAGACCGTGCACGTCACGGCGGAGCCGAGCGAGCACTCGCCGGCCGGCAAGCAGACCGTCGAGTTCGACGCGGTCGTCCGCATCGACACCCCCGGAGAGGCCGACTACTACCGCAACGGCGGCATCCTGCAGTACGTGCTCCGTTCGCTCGTCTGAGCCGTCCCGCGAAACGCAACCCAGGCGGTTCCGCGCAGCGTCACAGCGCTGTGCGGGACCGCCTTGGTTGCGTTCTGCGGAGGGTGACGGGACGGACGGGAGGCTCGTGGCGGGCCCGCCACGCGCCTCCCGTCCGTGTCCTGGTCGCGCGGATAGTGTGGGGACCTGCCCCACGAAAGGAGCGCCCGTGAGCCTGCTGAGCAGCATCACGTCGCCGCGCGACCTCAGGCGTCTGTCGGACGCGCAGATGACGGAGCTCGCCGCCGAGATCCGTCGGTTCCTGGTCGCCGAGGTCGCGAAGACCGGCGGGCACCTCGGACCGAATCTCGGGGTCGTCGAGCTGACGCTCGCGATGCACCGCGTGTTCGACTCGCCGCACGACCCGTTCGTGTTCGACACCGGGCACCAGTCGTACGTGCACAAGCTCGTCACCGGGCGGCAGGACTTCTCGCGGCTGCGCGAGCGCGGCGGCCTGGCCGGATACCCGCAGCGGAGCGAGTCGGAGCACGACATCGTCGAGTCCTCGCACGCGTCGTCGTCACTGTCCTGGGCGGACGGGATCTCCCGAGCCTTCCGGCAGACCGGACAGGACGACCGGACCGTCGTCGCCGTCGTCGGCGACGGGGCGCTCACGGGCGGGATGACGTGGGAGGCGCTCAACAACATCTCCGACAGCAACGACCGCCGTCTGGTGATCGTCGTCAACGACAACGGCCGGTCCTACGCGCCGACCATCGGCGGCATGGCGCGGTTCCTCAGCTCGGTCCGGACGCGTCGTGAGTACCGGGCACTGTTCGAGAAGTCGCAGGCCGTCGCCTCCCGATTCGGCGCACCCGGGCGTGCGTTCTACCGCGGTGTCCGCGGCGGGCTCCACGGCTTCCTGTCGCGGTTCACGAACAACGAGGCGCTGTACTCGAACCTCGACATCAAGTACATCGGCCCGGTGAACGGGCACGACCAGCGGGCGATGGAGGCGGCGCTCCGACAGGCCAAGGCCTACGGCGCTCCGACGATCGTGCACGCGATCACCGAGAAGGGCCACGGCTTCGAGCCGGCGCTCCGCGACCAGGCGGACCAGTTCCACGCCGTCGGACACATCGACCCCGAGACGGGGGAGTCGCTCGACGTCTCCGCCGGACCGTCGTGGACGTCCGTCTTCGCGTCGACGCTGGCGTCGGTCGGTGCCGAGGACGAGCGCATCGTGGCGATCACCGCCGCCATGCTCCGTCCCACCGGGCTCCACCTGTTCCAGGAGCAGCACCCGGAGCGGGTGATCGACGTGGGCATCGCGGAGCAGCACGCGGTGACGACCGCCGCGGGGCTGGCGTACGGCGGCCTGCACCCCGTCGTGGCCCTGTACGCGACGTTCCTCAACCGGGCGTTCGACCAGGTCCTCATGGACGTCGCCCTGCACCGTGCGGGTGTGACCTTCGTGCTCGACCGCGCGGGGATCACCGGGCCGGACGGACCGTCGCACCACGGGATGTGGGACCTCGCGCTGCTGCAGGTCGTCCCGGGCATCCGGATCGCCGCACCGCGTGACGCCGCGACGCTCCGCGAGGAGTTCCGCGAGGCCGTTGCCGTCGACGACGCCCCGACGGTGCTGCGCTGGTCGAAGGGGTCGGTCGGAGCGGACATCCCCGCCGAGCGCCGACTGTCCGACGGGGTGGACGTGCTGCGTTCTCCGTCGTCGGACCAGGAGCTGGACGTGCTGTTCGTCGCGGTCGGATCGATGGTGCCGGTCGCACTCGAGGCCGCGGCGCTGCTCGAGGCCCAGGGCATCGGCGCGACCGTCGTCGACCCGCGCTGGGTCGTGCCGATCCCGGCGTCGCTCATCGACCTGTCGCGTGACCACCGCCTCGTCATCACGATCGAGGACGGCGTACGCGTGGGCGGTGTCGGGACACGGCTGCGGCAGGACCTGCGCGCCACCGGGGTCGACACCGGGGTGAACGAGCTCGGGCTGCCGGACGCGTTCATCGACCACGCGTCGCGGTCGCAGATCCTGGCCGACGTGGGGCTGACGGCACAGGCGATCGCTCGTGACGTCATCGACCAGGTGGTCGGCACCAAGCTCCCTCAGGCGAAGCCGGCGCGGACGCGGGAGTCGGCCGACCGCTGATCCTGGCCCCCGGTGCGCTCACCGCGAGGCACCGCGGAACGGACACAGCACCGCGGGGCACCGCGGAACGGACACAGCACCGCGGAGTTCCGCGGTGCTGTGTCCGAAATCTGGTTCCGGCGGGGCGCTGGGCGCGACTAGCGGGAGGCGGGGCCGACGACCTTCGGGTCGTGGAACGTGCCGCCGAAGACGCGCTCCGAGGCGCCGGAGCGGTCGAGGTACGGGCTGATGCCGCCGGCCTGGAACGGGTAGCCCGCGCCGAGGATCAGCCCGAGGTCGATCTCCTCGACGTGCTCGACCACGTGGTCCTCGAGCATGCGGTGCACCTCGTCGGCCAGGGCGTCCTCGAACCGCTGCTGCATCGTCGCCGCGTCGACCGGCTGCGCGTCCTTCTTCGACGGCGCGACGAGCTTCACGGCGGCGGCGTCGTACCCGGTCGCGTTGCCCTTCTTGTCGCGGGTCAGGATCGTCCCGTGCTCCGCGATCCGCTTCAGCCCGTCGCCCGGGTAGAAGCGCTCGGGCCACGCTGCGTGGTGGGAGTCGAGCACGTGGGCACCGACGGGCAGGCCGACGAGCTCGAGCAGCTCGAACGGCGACATCGGCAGGCCGAGCGGTGCCGCACCCTCGGCGACGGTCTCGAAGGGCGTCCCCTGCTCGACGCCGCGCATCGCCTCGCCGAGCACCCGGGCGAGCACCCGGTTGACGACGAAGCCCGGCTGGTCGGCGGTGATGATCGCGGTCTTCTTCAGGGTCTTCGCGACGGCGAGGGCCGTGACGAGGGCCTCGTCCGAGGTCTTCGCGGCCCGGACCACCTCGAGCAGGGGCATCACGGCGACCGGGTTGAAGAAGTGGAAGCCGACGAGGCGTTCCGGGTGTTCGAGCACCGACGCCATCTCGTCGACCGACAGCGACGAGGTGTTCGTCGCCAGGATCGCGTCAGGGGCGACGACCCGCTCGATCTTCCGGAAGACGTCCTGCTTGACGGACATCTCCTCGAACACGGCCTCGATGACCCAGTCGGCGTCCGCGAACGCGTCGTACGACACCGAGCCGCTCACGAGAGCCTTGATGCGGTTGGCGTCGTCCGGGGAGACCCGCTTCTTGGCGAGCAGTTCGTCGACCGAGGACCGGATGCGCTCGACCCCGGCGTCGACCCGCGACTGGTCGACGTCGGTGATGACGACCGGGACCCCGAGCCGACGTGCGAACAGCAGCGCGAACTGCGACGCCATGAGCCCGGCGCCGAGGACGCCGACCTTCGTGATCTTCTTCGCCTCGACGCCCTCGGGAGCACCGACGGGCTTCTTCGCGCGCTTCTGCACGAGGTCGAACGCGTACATCGATGCGGCGAACTGGTCACCGGCGAGCAGGTCGGCCAGAGCGTCGTCCTCGCCGGCGAAGCGCTCGTCGAGCGACCCCGACTTCGCGGCTGCGACCAGGTCGAGTGCTCGGAAGGGCGACTTCGGGACGGTGCCGATCTTCGCGGCGACCTGCTGTCGGGCCACCTTGACGACGGTGCCCCACGCAGCCTTCTCGAGCATGCCCGGCTCGTTCTTGCGGACCACCTTCGTGCGGCCAGCGACGACGCCGTCCGCCCAGGCGACCGCGGACGGCAGGAACGTCACCGACGGGATGAGCGCGTCGCCGATGCCGAGCTCGACAGCGGCCGGGCCGTCCATCAGCCGGTTGTTCTTGAGCGGGTTCTCCACGATGACGCGGAGGGCCTTCTCGGGCCCGATCAGACGGGGGAGCAGCGTGGCGCCACCCCAGCCGGGGATGATGCCGAGGAAGACCTCGGGCAGCCCGATGCCCTGGGCCGCCGACGAGAACACGCGGTAGTCGCAGTGCAGAGCGACCTCGAGGCCGCCGCCGAGCGCGATGCCGTTCACGAACGCGAACGACGGCACTCCCAGGTCGGAGAGCTTCCGGAGCGTGGCGTGCCCGAGCGTACCGAGCTCGTGGGCGACCGCACGCGAGGGGAGTGCAGCCGCCTGGGACAGGTCGGCCCCCGCGGCGAAGCAGTACTCCTTGCCGGTGATCGCGACCGCCTGGATGCTCCCGGCGGATGCCGCTGCGCGCAGGGTGTCGAGCACGTCGGACAGCTCGCGCATGGTCCGCGGGCCGAGCGTCGAGGGGCGCTTGTGGTCCTTGCCGTTGTCGAGCGTGACGAGGGCGAGCGTGCCACCGGACGGCAGCGGCACGTGCTTGACGTACGAGTGGGTGACGACCTCGTCGGCGCTGAGCTCGGTCAGCTGGTCGATCGGGGTGGTGGTCATCGTCAGGCCGCCTTCCGTGCCGCGCTCTTGCTGAAGTTCGGGTTCTCCCAGATGACGGTGCCGCCCTGGCCCAGGCCGATGCACATCGTCGTGATGCCGTACCTGACGTCCGGCCGCTCGGCGAACTGCGCCGCGAGCTGGTTCATCAGGCGCACGCCGCTCGACGCCAGCGGGTGCCCGACGGCGATCGCGCCACCCCACGCGTTCACGTCCGGAGAGTCCTGCGCGATGCCGTAGTTGTCGAGGAACGCGAGCACCTGCACCGCGAACGCCTCGTTGATCTCGAAGAGGCCGATGTCGTCGATGGTCAGGCCCGCCTTGCGGAGCGCCTTGTCCGTCGCCGGCACCGGGCCGACGCCCATCACCTCGGGCTCGACGCCGGCGAAGGCGAACGAGACCATGCGCATCTTGGTCGGCAGGCCGTGCTGCTTCGCGCCGTCCTCGGAGGCGAGGAGGCTCATCGTGGCACCGTCGTTGAGACCGGCCGCGTTGCCGGCGGTGACCCGTCCGTGGGGCCGGAACGGCGTGCGCAACGCAGCCAGGGCCTCCAGGGTGGTGCCCGGACGCGGGGGCTCGTCGGTCGTGACGATGTCCCAGCCCTCGCCGGTGTTCACCTCGACCGGGATCACGTCGGGTTGCAGCTTGCCGGCCGCCCACGCGGCGGCGTAGCGCTGCTGCGACTGGACGGCGAAGGCGTCCGTGCGGTCCTTCGTGATCGCCGGGAAGCGGTCGTGCAGTCGTTCGGCGGTGCTGCCCATGACCAGGGCGTCGGTCGCGACCATGCGCTCCGCGACGAAGCGCGGGTTCACGTCGGCGCCGAAGCCCATCGGATGGCGGCCCATGTGCTCGACCCCGCCGGCGATCGCGACGTCGGCAGCGCCGAAGGCGATCGCGCCGGCGAGCGTGGTGACGCTCGTCATCGCACCGGCGCACATGCGGTCGATCGCGTACCCGGGGACCGACTTCGGCAGCCCGGCGAGCATGCCGACCGTGCGGCCGAGGGTCAGGCCCTGGTCGCCCTGCTGGGTGGTGGCGGCCACGGCGACGTCGTCGACCGCCGCGCCGTCGAGCTGGCTGTTCCGGTCGAGCAGGCCGCGCATCGCGTGGACCGCGAGGTCGTCGGCGCGGGTCTTCCAGAACACCCCCTTCTCACCGGCTCGTCCGAACGGTGTGCGCACACCGTCCACGAACACGACGTCTGCTGCCTTGGCCAATCCGGGCCTCCAGATCCTCTTCGATCGAGTCGGGGCACGTTCCGCCCCGACCGGCCGGGCCGAGCCCGGCGACGGTTCCGACGCTATGCCCGCAGCCTGGGCGGACGCATGCCGGTTGGGGTGTTCCTACGAGCCGGTGTTGCGCTCGGCAGCAGGCTGCTGTGCGGCCTCGACAAAGGCGTGCGCGATGATCGACGCCGTCTCCTCGACCTGCCAGGGTCGGGCGTCGTGCGTGGCCAGGGCAGCCCCGACGGTCTCGGTCGCGATCGGCGTCGGCGGCTCCCAGGACACCACCCGCAGGGTCTCCGGGGTGAGCAGGTTCTCGACGGGGACGTCGAGTTCCTCGGCGCGCGCGACGACGGCGGCCCGTGCTGCCTTGTAGCGGAGGTCCGCCTCGGGGTTGCGGTCCGCCCAGGCTCGGGGCGGCGGGAGTGTGGCCTCACCGGTGCCGCGGAGCTTCGGCAGGTCGTCGGTGGTGCGGCCGTCGTCGACGGCGGCCCACCACCGGTCGAGTTCGGAGCGGCTCGCCCGCCCGGTGAAGGCCTTGACCGCGCCGAGCTCGGACTTCGAGGTCGGGTTCGCCGCGGCGGCCGCGACGATCGCCGAGTCGGGGATGATGCGGCCCGGGGCGGTGTCGACCTCGCGGGCGTACGCGTCGCGGGCGGTCCACAGCGACCGGGCGATCGCCAGGGCCCGGGCACCGCGGAGCGCGTGCATGCCGGAGAGACGGCGCCACGGTTCGGCCTTCGGTGGCTTCGGGGCGCGGGTCAGGACGGCGGCGAACTCCTCGGCGGCGATCCGGGACTTGCCGGCGGCGTCGAGCACCGCGGCGAGGGCGTCCCGCAGGTCCGGCAGCAGCTCGACGTCGAGCGCGGCGTAGACGAGCCAGGCCTGGGGCAGCGGGCGGGTCGACCAGTCGGCGGCGGAGTGCGCCTTGGCGAGGGTGATGCCGAGGAGCTGCTCGACCACCGCGCCGAGACCGACGCGCGGGAACCCGGCGATCCGGGCACCGAGCTCGGTGTCGAAGATGCGCGTCGGCACGAGACCGACCTCCTGCAGGCAGGGCAGGTCCTGCGACGCGGCGTGGAACAGCCACTCCTCGTCGACGATCGCCTCCTGCAGCTCCGCGAAGTCGCCGATCGCGATCGGGTCGAACAGGAACGCGCCGGCACCCCGGCGGAAGACCTGGATGAGGTAGGCGCGCTGCGAGTACCGGTAGCCGCTCGCGCGCTCCGCGTCGACCGCGACCGGGCCGTGTCCGGCGGCGATCGCGGCGACCGCCCGCAGGTACTCGTCGCGGTCCTCGATCACGCGGACGGTGGCGTGCGAGTCCTCGAACGCCGGGTCGGCCGGGCTGGCGGGGTCGGTCACTTCGTGGTCCTCCTCGGAGCCAGCAGGGTCACGCCGTCCGACGCCGGCGGGAGCCCCGCGAGCATCGCGACGATCTCCTCCCAGGCCTCGACGTGCGCGGTCAGGTCCTCGTCGCGGGGCGTCCACGAGGCTCGGAGCTCGAGCTGTGCGCCGTCGCCCTGGGCCGCGAGGTCGCCGTAGCCGCGCGAGATGATCTTGGTCGCCGTGCCCGACGCCCGGTCGTACGTCGCCCCGTGGGCCGCGAGTGCGTCGACGAGCCAGCTCCAGGTCACGTCGGCGACGAACTCGTCGACGCCGATCTCCGGTTCGAGCGGTGCCTGGGCGAACGTCACGACGCGGAACGCGCCGCCCCAGCCCTCGGGCTCGTCGGGGTCGTACAGCGCGATGAAGCGACCGGTCCCGAGGTCGGAGTCGATGCCGTGCACGGCCCCCGAGACGTCCGCCGCGAGGGCGATCGAGTACGGGGCGATCCGCGACGGCGAGGGGATCTCCGTCACCGTGGTCTCGGTGCGGGTCCGGCCCGATGCGACGAACGCGCGCAGGCGTTCGAAGGCCTCGGGCTCTCGGGATTCGGACACGGTTGCAGACTAGGCTCCGGACCATGTCCCGATCAGCGCGACCCGCCGAGGACGTCGTCCAGGAGACCGCACGATCGGCCGGGTTCGTCGCCCTCGGCGCGGGCATCGCCGCAGCAGCGGTGGCCACCGCGGTCATCGGCGGCTTCGTCGCCGCCGTCGCCCGAGCGGTCGTCACGCCCGACCGGAAACGCGTCGAGCGGGTCCCGATCCACGCCGTCGATCCCGGACGCATGACCGTGACGCTCGAACGCACGGCCGACACCGAGCTGCAGGGCCGCTACAGCCTCTGGTTCGGCGGCGGGACCGGACACATGCGGGTCGGCGAGGTGCTCGGCGCGACGGACACGACCGTCACCCGGCGCATCATCGCGATCGACGCCGGCGACCCGACCGCTGCTCGACGCGGACGCTGGGGCGGCTGGTTCTACCTGACGCCGGGCGAGCTCGACGTCCCGGTCGAGGACGTCGACATCCCGACCCCGAACGGCCCCGCACCGGCGTGGGTCGTCCGCGCCGACGACCCGGACGCGCCCTGGGCGGTGCTCGTGCACGGCCGTGGGGTCACCCGCGCCGAGACGATCCGCGCCGTCCCGGTCTTCCGGGCCGCCGGGTACTCGGTCGTGCTCGCGTCGTGGCGGAACGACGGCGTCGCCCCGCGCAGCGACGACGGTCGCTACGGGCTCGGCAGCACCGAGTGGGAGGACGTCGACGGTGTCCTCCGCTGGCTCGCCGCGCAGCAGGCGCGGAGCGTCGTGCTCATGGGGTGGTCGATGGGCGGCGCGGTCGTCCTGCAGACGCTCGTCCGGTCGCGCTTCGCCGGTCTCGTCGACGGGATCGTGCTCGAGTCGCCGGTCGTCGACTGGCACGCCGTGCTCAAGTCGCAGAGCCGGGTCCTGAAGCTGCCGCGCCCGGTGCGCAAGATCGCCCAGCGCATCCTCCGCACGCCCGTGCTGCACCACGTCGCCGGGCTGCACCACCCGGTGGACCTGCGAGAGCTCGACATGGTCGCCCGGGCCGACGAGCTGTCGGTGCCGATCCTGATCCTGCACAGCGACGACGACGGCTTCGTGCCGTCCTCGGCGTCGCACGAACTGGCGCGGGTCCGTCCCGACATCGTGCGGCTCGAGGTGCAGACGACCGCGCGGCACACGAAGCTCTGGAACCACGACGCCGACTGGTTCGACGCGAGGATCCTCGCGTGGCTGACCGAGGTGGTGCAGCCGACGGACGCGACCAGCGCCCGGTAGACGCGACTGCAGACGGCCTGGAGGCACGGTGCCAGCTGGCACCGTGCCTTCCGTCCGTCCCGGGTCAGCTCCTGTCTTCGCCCTGATCGTCCGCGGGTCGTAGCGCGATCGTCGTCGCGAGGACCGCCGTGCGGTCCGGCGTGAACGCGACGGTCACCACCGCCCCGGGAACGTCGAGCGCACAGAAGGGGAGGTCGTCAGCGCCGAAGCGGGACACCGCGGCGACGAAGGACCCGAGGTCGAGGACCGTGGAGCCCCGCTCGGCGGCCAGCCCGTACTTGATCGCGAACGTCTGCGCGGTCGATCGAGCGCCCTGCTCGAAGAGCCTGACGCGATCGTCGGGTGCGATGAGTCGGACGAGTTCGAGCGCCCGGTCCGCACCGGGTGCTGCGGAGGCTCTCAGGAGCGTCGCGAGTTCGTCGGCGCCGATGGTCTCGACCCCGGCGGATCGGTCGGTGACCGTGGCGGACAGGAACGTTCCGTCCGTCGCCCGGAGCAGGATCGTGACGAGCTCGTCGCCGAAGTCGACCTGCCGGACGAGGACCGGTTCGTCCCCGAGCGCGTCGAGGGGCGCCACGAGGGCATCGTTGCCGGACTCGCCCGCTCGTCTGCTCCGGCGGAGCGCGCGAGCGAGTGCAGCGGCGGGGGCGTCGTACGCGAGCACATCGGTGCCGTCCGGGACAGCGGCCAGGACCTCGTGGGCACGGTCGGGGACGCCGAGGCATCTGGGGAGAGTGAGGCGGAGCAGTGGCACGCTCGTGCCCGGGGTCGTCACGTCAGGCCTCCACGAGGATGTGGGGATCAGCCGTCGCGTGACGGGCGTGGCCGTGCCGACCACCGAACACCGTGACCTCCGTCGCGCTCGTCCGCGGCGCGGATGAGCTGGTCCCGCCGGGGGAGTTCGGTCGGCATCTCCGTCGTGAACCACGGGAGCTCGACGGAGTCGATCCGGCCGTCGAGCATCCACACGAGGACCTCACCCGCGAGCGGTGCCTGGTCGGTGCGGTAGGCCAGTGATCCCGGGAGGGGACCGTCGGGGAAGTCGGTTCGGGGCGTCTCCTCGAGCACGACGTCCCAGATCCGCGGAGCTGTCTCGTGGACGGCCCGCACCGCCTCGGCCTGCAGTCGGAGCTCCGCCGTTCCCGGCGCGGGGAGCGTGTCGAGGAACGCGAGCAGGAGCGACTGGACGCGGTGCGCCGCGAGGTCAGCGTCTCGAGTGCCGATCGACGGCACTGCGACCTCCGGACCGAACAGCCGCTCGAACGCTTCCGAGACACCGATGACCGAGGGATCGAGGACCACGGTGGCCTCGCCGCTGTCGAAGAAGTCGATGCGGAGGACCGCCTGGGCGGGGTCGGCCGCGGCGCCGAACGGGACGCCGAAGAACTCGCCGTCGATCAGTTGATCGTTGTCGCGGACGAGCGTCAGCATCTCGTCGTGTGAGAACCACAGGCCAGGTGGCGGTGCTGCTCTGCGACGACGGTCCCACTCGTGCACGTTCACGGGTGATCCCGAGCGCATGACGATGTCGAGCTCGGTGACGAGCCACCGGAGCGGTGGGACGGTCAGCGATGTGAAGACGTCGTGGAACGCGGGGAGCAGGTGTTCGTCCGACGGCCGTGTTCGAAAGGACCGGAACTCGCTGTCAGTATCTGGACGGTGGAGCCAGATGGCAGGGCCCCCGCCCGGCATGATGATGATCCTGGTCGGCGGCGTCTCCGGCCCGTTGTAGTGCCACGACTCGAACTCCGGGTGCGGTCCGGCGGTCAGACGCGAGCCGTCGGAGAACGTCATCGTCAGCGTCGATCCCGCGGCGTGCGCCTCGGTGACCAGAAGCGTGTGCAGGCGGAGAGCCGGCACCAGCCCCGCCTTGTCGCCCTCCGGATCGATCATCGTTGCGGTGTCCGGTGACACACCGAGGGAGAACGGACACTCGAGGATGACAGTGGCGCCGTTGGAGAGCAGAAGTCGGAGCGAGTAGTCGACCCAGATGGCGTCGATTGTTTCTCCGACGAGGAGCAGGGGGACGTCCTCGACGGCCAGACCCGGCGTGCTCTGATCGGTGCCGTGGACCTTCGCCATGTCGTCTCCCCCCCGATGACTCCTCGATCTTGGCACGGCAGGAGCGAGGGTGACCAGCGAGAGAAATGTCGCGTACGCACGGCCTGACGGACTGGAGGCTCGACGCCAGCTGGCACCGAGCCTCCCGTCCGTCAGTCGGTCGCGATCAGGCCGCGACGGCCGCGCGCACCTGGCGCTGCACCCGACCGAGCATGCCCACCATGCCCCGGATCCGCAGCGGACTCACCGCCTCGGTCAGTCCGAGCGTCAGCGGGTAGTCCACCGGGACCGCCAGCACCTCGGTCGCGGTCAATCCGGACAGCCCCTGCGCCAAGATCGACGCGAAACCACGGGTGGTCGGCGCCTCGCGCGGAGCGGTCGCGTGCATCCGCACCACGTCCGACGCGTCGCCCTCGGCACCCACCGTGACGGTGATGAACACGGGGGACTGGCACTCCTCGACGCGTTCGAGCTCGTCCTCGTGTCCCTGCAGCCGTTCGGGCAGCGCGGGGAGCTCGTCGGAGAACTCGAGCAGCAGCTGGAGCCGGTCCTGCTGGGACAGCTCGAGGAAGTCGTCGCGGATCTCGGCGAGGGAGGAGGGGAGTGGTGCGTCCGTCATCGGGAGGGAACGGTACCCGGCTCGGAGCCCGTGGCGATCGGGACGCGCACGGCGCTGCCCCACTCGGTCCACGACCCGTCGTAGTTGCGGACGTCCTCGTAGCCGAGCAGGTGCTGCAGCACGAACCACGTGTGGCTCGAGCGCTCGCCGATGCGGCAGTAGGCGATGACCTCGTCGGCGTCACCGATGCCTGCGCCCTCCCGGTACACGGCGTCGAGTTCCTCGCGGCTCTTGAACGTGCCGTCGGCAGCGGCCGCGGTGGCCCAGGGGATGTTCACGGCGGTGGGGACGTGGCCGGCGCGCAGCGCACCCTCCTCCGGGTAGTCCGGCGCGGTGGTGCGCTCGCCGGAGTACTCGGGGGCGCTGCGCACGTCGATGAGCGGCTTGCCGAGGTGCTCGAGCACGTCCTCCTTGAAGGCCCGGACCTGCTCGTCGCGGCGCTCCACGACGGGGTACTCCACCGGGGTGACCTCGGTGCGGTCGGTGGTGAGTGCACGGTCCTCGGCGATCCACTTCGCCCGGCCACCGTCGAGCAGGCGGACGTCCTCGTGCCCGAACAGGGTGAAGACCCAGAGGGCGTACGCGGCCCACCAGTTGTTCTTGTCGCCGTAGATGACGACGGTCGTGTCGCGGGCGATGCCCTTGCCGCCGACGAGTCGGGCGAAGGCCTCGCCGTCGATGTAGTCGCGCTGCACGGGGTCGTTGAGGTCCGTGTGCCAGTCGATCTTCACCGCACCGGGGACGTGTCCGGTCTCGTACAGCAGGACGTCCTCGTCGGACTCGACTACGACCAGGTCGGGGGAGCGCGTACCGGCGTCGAGCTGCTCCTGCAGCCACTCGGTCGACACCAGGCGCTCGGGGTGGGCGTAGGCGGCGAACTTGTCGGACGGGTCGACCGGTGCGGTCATCGGGGTACCTCCAGGTGCGGGACGGCGGTGGCACGGCGAGGCTAGGATCGGACCTCGGTGCCCGCGGGCAACGGTACGCGCAACGTACCGACCGCCACCTGCAACGTGACACCGCACGACATGCTTCCCGGAGGGGCCACACTTGCCTGCACACCTCGTCGACCGCGACCCGCAGGTGACACCCCAGCAGATGGCCGCTGCGCTCGTGCCGCCGCCGCAGTTCGCCGACGCGTCGTTCGCGAGCTACCGGCCCGACCCGGAGTACCCGTCGCAGGCGGCGGTCCGCGACGCGGTCGAGGCCTTCGTCGCCACGCGCCCCGAGCCGGCGAGGCGCGGGCTGTTCGGCCGCCGCCGCGAGCCCGTCCAGCCGGCACGCTCGGGGGTGTACCTGGACGGCGGCTTCGGCGTCGGCAAGACACACCTGCTCGCCGCTGCCTACCACGCCGAGCCCTCCCGCAAGACCTTCGGCACCTTCATCGAGTACACCGCGCTCGTCGGCGCGCTCGGGTTCCAGGGCACGGTCGACCTGCTCCGCGGGACGTCGCTCGTCTGCATCGACGAGTTCGAGCTCGACGACCCGGGTGACACGATGGTGATGACGCGGCTGATCAAGGAGCTGTCCGAGTCGGGCACCCGGTTCGCGGCCACGTCGAACACCCCGCCCGGCGCCCTGGGTGAGGGCCGCTTCGCCGCGCAGGACTTCCTCCGCGAGATCCAGGCGATGTCCGACCGGTTCGACACGATGCGGATCGACGGGCTCGACTACCGCCGTCGTGCCGTGGACGAGTCCGCCCGCACGGTCGACGACGTCGCCGGTGCCCTGCCGGACGGATCGACCACGCTCGACGACTTCCGCGCCGTGGTCGCCCACCTGGCGAGCGTGCACCCGTCGAAGTACGTCGCCCTGGTCGAGGGGCTCGACGCCGTCGGGCTCACCGACGTGCAGGCGTTCACCGACCAGACCGACGCGCTGCGCTGGGTGGCGCTCGTCGACCGCCTCTACGACGCGCAGGTCCGCATCGTCGCGTCCGGCACGCCCCTCGACCAGGTCTACCCGCAGGCGATGCTCGACGGCGGCTACCGCAAGAAGTACCTGCGGGCCGCGTCGCGCGTGGTCGCGCTCTCCCGCGCGGCCGACTGAACCACCCGGCGGACGGGAGGCGCGCGGCGGATCCGCCACGAGCCTCCCGTCCGGCACGTCCGGCGTCCCGTCAGCGGTGTCGGACCGGTCTTCCGGCGTCCGGAAACACACCGTTCACACGGGAGCGCAACGCGTTACACCCGCGAAACACATCGTGCTCCCTCGCGAAACGTCGCCTCGCCAGACTCATCAGCACCCGAGGCGGAACCGAGAGCCGCCTGCAATCGCGAGAGGTGAACAGATGCTTGATCAGGGCAACACGGCATTCGTGTTGATCATGGCGGCGCTGGTGTTGTTCATGACACCCGGCCTGGCCTTCTTCTACGGCGGCCTGGTGAAGGCCAAGTCCGTCATCAGCATGATGATGATGTCCTTCGGAGCGATCGCCCTGGTCGGCGTCCTCTGGGTGCTCTACGGCTACGCGATCGCCTTCGCCAACCACGGCGCGGGCACGAACGTCGCGGGCATCGTCGGGTTCTTCAGCATCGACTGGAACCAGATCGGCCTCGGCCAGGCGTTCGAGGAGGCCAAGGCCTCGACCATCAACGCGGCGTACCCGTCGATGGCGTTCGTCGGCTTCCAGGCCACGTTCGCGATCATCACCGTCGCCCTGATCTCCGGTGCGATCGCCGACCGCGCGAAGTTCGGCGCGTGGATGATCTTCGCCGGCGTCTGGGTCACCGTCGTCTACTTCCCGGTCGCCTCGTGGGTGTTCAACCTCACCTCGGGCATGTTCGCCACGTGGGGCGTCATCGACTTCGCCGGTGGCACCGCGGTGCACATCAACGCCGGTGCCGCCGGTCTCGCCCTGGCGCTCGTGCTCGGCAAGCGCGTCGGGTTCGCCAAGGGTGCGCACAAGCCGCACAACCCGCCCTTCGTCCTCCTCGGTGCCGCGATCCTGTGGTTCGGCTGGTTCGGCTTCAACGCCGGCTCGGAGGGTGCCGCCGACGGCATCGCGTCGCTCGCCTGGGTCAACACCCTCGCCGCCCCGGCCGCCGCGATCCTCGGCTGGCTGCTCATCGAGAAGATCAAGGACGGCAAGGCCACGTCGGTCGGTGCCGCTTCGGGCGCCGTCGCCGGTCTCGTCGCGATCACCCCGGCCTGTGCCGCGCTGACCCCGGGCTGGGGCATCCTGCTCGGCTTCCTCGCCGGTGTGGTCTGCTGCTTCGCGATCGACTGGAAGTACCGTCTCGGCTTCGACGACTCGCTCGACGTCGTGGGCGTCCACCTGGTCGGCGGCATCTTCGGCACGCTCTACCTCGGCTTCTTCGCCGACACCACCGGTCTCATCTACTCGGGCTCGTTCGAGCAGCTCGGCAAGCAGGCCGTCGCCGCCGGTGTCGTCCTCGTGTACTCGTTCGTGCTCGCCTTCGTGATCGGCTTCGCCATCGAGAAGACCATCGGCTTCCGCGTGAAGACCGAGGACGAGGTCGCCGGCATCGACACCGCGGTCCACGGTGAAGAGGGCTACGTCCTCTACGAGGAGCGCGACGAGACCCCGGTCTCGGTCCGCTAGTCACCGCACCACCCGCACGACGGGCCCCGCGCACACAGCAGGCGCGGGGCCCGTCGTCGTGTGCGGGTGCTCGGTAGGGTGGCGCCGTGGACGACGTCACCCTCGCGCACCCGCTCGTCGACGCGGTGGGAGCCGGGTTCGTCGTGCACGAGACCGACGCCGCGGTGGTCGAGTGCTCGGGCGAGCGGACCGGGCTCCTCCTCGAGGCCCGCCGTGCCGGGCTCGTGGTCGTAGTACTGACGCCCGGGTCGTCCCGACTGACGGCCGCGATGTCGGCGATGCTCCGTCGCACGGCGTCGAGCTGGGTCGTCCGTGACGTGGACCGGTACCGCGCAGCCGGGTCGGACGTCGTCGCGGACGACGTCGCCACCGCGATGCTCGCGCCGCAGACCGTCACGCGCTCCGCGTCGCTCGGGCCGGGTGCGGTGCCGTGGGTCGAGGCGCTGGTCGCGGTGCACCACCCGGCGTCGGACGCCGCGACCGTCGGGCGGACCGCCGAGCTGCTGCTCGCCGGTCTCGCCGACGGCGGCCCCGATGCCTGGGGCACGGTGGAGCCCGCCACGCTCGCCTGGAGCGTCGCCGAGGTCACCGCCTTCACTCGACGCCGTGCGCCCCGTCCGACCCGTCTGGTCGCCGTCGCGCCGACCTCCGGGGGGATCGCGTCCGTCCAGGTGCGCGTCGAACGGTCCGCCACCGGGGTGACCGAAGAGACGCGGCTCGTGCTGCCGCGACCCGTCGAGGCGGGCGCGCTGTCGACGGACGACGAGGTCCCCACGGTGCTCACGGACCTGGCCCGGCGGCAGCGGGTCCTGCTCGGGACCGCGTGGCGGACGAGCGGACACTCCGACGCCACCGTGTCCGCCCACCAGCTCCCGCTGCCGGTGCCGCTCGGAGCCGTCGTCGGGGCCGCAGCCGTTCGCGACCTCGGCATCGACCCGCAGACACTCCCGGCAGGGGTGCAGGCGGTGGGTCCGGCCCGGGTGCCCTCGCTGACGCTCGACTTCACCCCGGAGGGCATGCGGTCCGGGGCGGTGCTGTCCCGCGGCGCCGACGCCGAGGCACGGTGGCGCAGGCTGGCCCAGCTCGGTGACGCGCTCGGGCCGCGCGCCGTCGAGCTGCTCGGCTTCGGGGACCGACGATGAGCGCCGAGTGGGTCGTGCTCTCGCCGCGGCACGTCGACGCCGCCGTGGTCGTCGGGGCAGCGGCAGCGGTCGACCCGGACCTCGGGGTCCGGCAGCTGTGGGACGGCAACGCGCTGCAGCTCACCACGCCGGACGGGGTCGTGCTCCTCACGCTCATCCAGTCGCGACGGCTCGAGCGCACCACGGACGCCGAGCGTCTCCTCGGGCCGCGCTCGCTCACGACCCCCTTGTTCGGGGGTGACGAGACGCTATGGTGGACCTCGGTCCACGTGGCCGCCCAGGACCCGTTCCGGGCGGTGGCCGAGCGGATCGTGCGGGACGTCGCTGCTGCGGCGGGGGGCCTGCCGGTCGCACGGTCCGCCGTCGAGGACTGACGGGGACCGACACGGCCCGTCACGGGACGACGAGGCGAGACGAGACGAGGGGGAGCGATGGGGAACGGCTGGCAGATCGACCCGGCGGGCGTGCAGTCGACGCTCGCGGGCACCGAGACGGCAGCGACGAACCTGTCGACGGCGTTCGACGGGCTCGTGGACGCGCACGCGGCGCTGACGACCGCGGTCGGTGACGACCAGGCGGTCGCCGGCGCGGTCGCCGCCCTGATCGAGAGCCACACGGCGCTGCTGCAGCGCGTGGGCAACCACATCACCGCCGGCCTGGCCGGCGCTGCCAACGCGACCATGGCCTACTACCAGGGCGACGAGGAGATGGCCGCGACGGCACAGGCCAACGCGATCCGCGCCTCCAGTTCCGGCGACTTCTCCGGTGTCGACCTCGTGGCCGGCGCATGACCGGGCAGTGCCGTGCCGACGGACTGATCGACCCGGACGCGATCCCCGGCGCGAACATCAAGCCCGAGCAGGTCGACGCGGCCGGAGCTGCCTTCGCGACCGCCGGCACCGACGTGCAGACGCGTGGATCCGAGGTGAAGACTGCCTGGGCCGGCCTCGGCGGTAGCTACACGACACCGGACTCGGCCGAACTCCTCGCCGTCATGGACGGCGTCGAGACGGACACCGCTGCGCTGGCCGGGACCATGCAGAAGGTGTCGACCGCGATCAGCGACTACGCCACCGTGGTCGCCCCGATCGCACGTCGACTCGTCGAGCTCAAGGCCGAGGCCGAGGCCTTCGTGGCGAAGGCGCTGCAGGGCAAGACGGTCGGGCCGTGGGAACCCGAGCACCCCGCGAACCAGGGCGTCGTCGGGCTCGTGCAGCACTTCGGCGAGATCCTCGACGACGTGCACCTGCGCTGGGACGAGTACACGCCCTACGTCGACGAGAACAACGAACTGCTCACGAAGGTCGCCGAGCAGGAGACGAAGCTCTCGCAGGCCTCGGCTGACTGTGTCAACGCGATCAACGGGCTCCGGACCGACATGTGCATCGCCGAGGTGCAGGCCGTCGACTACACCGCGGCGGTGAAGGCGAACGAGCCGATGCCGTGGGGGAGCACCGGCCGCGGCGACCAGTCGTGCCAGGAGTCCTTCGACTCCGGTGTGGTCGATGCCGCCAAGGGGACCGTCGAGGGCCTCGGCGGGCTGATCGGCTACAACTCGCAGACCGGCGAGTGGGGTGACGGGCAGTGGGCCGGGCAGTCGTGGCTCGGGTTCGCCGAGTCGCTCGGTGCGCTCGCGCTGATGGGCAGCCCGCCGTTGATCATCGCCGCCACACTGCCGCCGGGCGTCCTGCCCGACGTGGTGCGCGAGACCGCGCAGGGCATCACGGCGAAGCAGCAGGCGATCGTCGAGGGCTTCGTCGGATCGCCGGAGGACTGGCGGGACGACCCCGCCCACGCTGCCGGTGGTGCCGCGTTCAACATCGGCACGCTCTTCATCCCGGGTGCCGGCGAGATCGGTGCCGGCGCGAAGGTCGCCGCCGTCGGCTCGCGCATCGCGGCCATGGCGGCGGACGGCAGCCGGCTCGCGGCCTTCGGGTCGAAGCTCGCAGCGGCGGGGACGACGATGGTCCGGGTCGGGGACGCCCTGTCGGCGATCCCCGGTCGGGCGCTCGACGGCCTCGGGGACCTGGTGTCGCGGGGGCGGGGGAGCTTCGCGGACGCGCTCAGGGGGCTCGGAGACAACATCCCGACGGTCAAGGTCAGCGTGGAGCACGCGATGGCGACGCCGGACGGGTTCGGCGTCGGACTCGGTCGGCCGCACATCGAGGTGGGGCACCCGGAGCCGGGTTCGCACTGGTTGCACTCGGTGGCGGATCGGGTGGAGGGCGGGGAATCTCCCGACGCGCTCAGCCACGACAGCGGCTCCGGCCACGTCGCCGGCTCAACCGCCGAAGGTGCAACAGCTCGAGGTTCCGCGGACACCGGCAGTGACGCTTCGCCCGACCAACACGCATCCCCCGATGGCCCGGCGTCCGGTCACTCGGAACACAGCGTCTCGACGGATGGATCCCTGACGGCCGCAGAACGGGCCGCGCGATCTGACGCGATCTACGAACGCTCCGGCTTCCGGCCGCCAGACACGGCGAGGCTCGAACAACCGGTGATCGGCTCCGGCGAAGGGTCGAACTCCGGTCGTTGGGCGGCAAGCACGAGAACCGCGGGTAGCCACGGCGCGTTGGATCAGGAGTGGGCAACCGGCGTGCAGCCGCTTCCGGATGGACACATTCCTGAGTACATGGTCCCGAACCCCTCTGGCGCGAGAGACCTCGAATTCGATGGGTTCGAGGTCGTCGATGGACGACCTCAGTACATCGAGGTGAAGGGCAACTACTCCTGGTTGCAATCGATGAACCCGGAGCGGCGCGCAAACATCATCGAAGGTTGGCTGGATTCCGCGGCCAACAAGCTCGACGCAATGGCCGAACCTGATGCGGTTCTTCGCTGGGTGTTCACCAGGGACCGTGACGTTGCGGCGCAATTTGCTCGCTTGGCCTCTGAATATGATGGTATCATAGTGGAATATCGTCCGTTCCCGGACGGATTCAAGGGCTGGTGAGCAACGTGGTTGATGTTTCGGGTTGGCATGCGAGCCTTCGGTGGTCGGCGCGAAGTGACTCCGTCAACGACATCGTGCGAGCAACCTCTCAGACCTGTGATCGCTTTGTTTCGGCTTTCGGAGAATTCAGCGGCACGTGGCATGCGAGTAGTGCCGAGAGGACAGTCGAACTAGCCTCGCCGGACTTCTCGTCGTTCGTGGGCGACAGCGTCGTGCGGACCAGTGGAGCGCCAGACCCGACTCGAGGCATCAGCTTTGCGCTCATTTCGCCGACTGTTCGCGGCGTCCACGTGATGGTACGCGTGCGAGCTGGCGCTACTCATGAAAGTAGAAGAAGTGCGTCGAACAGTGTGACGATGGACTTCTTGTCCGCGACGATCGGTGAGACGCCGATCATCGACGGGGAACAGTTCGCTTACCAGAATTTTGCTTCGTGCGCGCGGTCGATCAGTGAAATCTGGAAGGCGACGGACGTCCGGGTGACTGATCGCGCTGGCGGAGAACTCCTCACCTGAGTCGTCCTTCGCTCGCGCGCACGCGATCACGCAACGAGATCGGTCTCTCGAACCACAGCAACCGTTCCGCGACGGCGTGTTCACAGACGAGAAGCAGATGTGGATGCAGCTCCTGTGGGACAAGAACGGCCCGCGCGGTTGGGTCGTTCGTACCGCGTACCCGACGCGCTTTGGAGAGTGAGATGCGACGGATCGACGACATCAGTTACGCAAATCATGACAGTCTTCTTCCGCTGCTCGAAGGATCCGTCGAGAACCTCTTCCCGTACTGGTGGGATGACTACTCGTCCGTCGCCGACTACCTCGACTTCTACCTCGACGGGTTCTCCCCTGAGGAGATCGCCGCGATGGCTCATGAGTACCGTCTGCTCGAGATCGACCACGTTCGAGATGCGGAAGTCAACGCTTTCCTTCGGCGCATGAACTCGAACTACTCGAACGATAGAGGGCCGAGCGGTGGACGGGAGATGCTCGCCGATATCGGCGAACGGCTGGAGCAACTCGAGCGCGGTGCGATCCCGAAGCACTTCAACTGACGCAGGCCGTGAAGCCTACCCGGGTCAGCTGAGTGCCGAAGGAAGGTGACTGTGGTGATCGACGTCAGTGATTGGCTACTCGTCGCAGAATGGGATGCTCGAGCTGAACCAGCGGATGCCATAGCCGCTCGCATCGTCCAGACTTCGGCCGCGGTGCTCGAGGCATTTCCCCCCTTCAACGGCACGTGGACCGTTCACGACCGAACGATCTCCGGTGCGGATGCACGATCCTGGGGAGGGGTGATCGCTGCCTCGCCCTACCGGGTCGATGGCGTGGCGGAACCCGCTCGTGGATCTGCCCTCTCCTTGGTCTCCGAGTTCGAGAGTGGGACTTTCCTTCGGGCGGTCATCACAGCTGGTGCCACCTTCCAGACCACGCTGCACAAGCCGAATGAGTCCGCTCTTGACTTCGTGGCGGATCCGTTCAATGTTCGGATCGAGGTCGATCTGCCAGAGTGACCCCGGCGACGGTTCGGACAGCTCGGCGCTGAGATCCAGCGCATCTGGGCCGCTGTAGACCTCCGTGTCGAACATGGATGAGTCGCGGGCCAGCGTTCGACCGATGTCGGGAGCAGGAGGATGAGCATGAATCCTCGAGAATCGACCAATGCGGATGTGAAGCGCGGAGCGCCCGCTCTGTGGACTCTCCTGAACGCCGTCTTCCACGCTGACTGGCGCGACGACTTCGACAGTGCTCGGAAGGCTCTGGAGGCGGACCTGTCGCGGTACAGGAATCCCGACAGGCAGTTGTTGCACGAGGAAGCCGCAGAACTGCTCGCGAACGATGTGACTGACTCGCAGGCCGAGCACTTCCTCGAGTTGTCGGGAGCGGACCTCTGGATCGAGTCAGAGCTGCACATGAGTGGACGCGCGTTCGCGCGCCTGATCTTCGACCTGACGGAAGATGCCACTTGATCGATCGGACGGGCCCGGCGGCTCACGATCGGGGATCATCTCGAGGTGGTCGGTGCCGCGACGGTGACGGCCCTCGCCGACCTCGTCACCACCATCGTCGGAGCATCCGAAGAACGGGAACGTCCCGTCGTCGATGACGACGTTCAGTCCGCACGGACGGGAGGCGCGGTGCGGGTCCGACCCGCACCGCGCCTCCCGGCCGAC
>NZ_JAUCMM010000019.1:0-33956 GCF_030362975.1 Curtobacterium subtropicum | reverse complement strand
AGCGCGGCGGCGGCGCCGGCGGCGGCGCCGGCGCCGGCGCCGGCGCCGGCGGCGGACCCGAGACTCGGGCCCCGCGACAGTCCTCGCATCCGCGGGCACGAGGACCGTCGCGCCGCGCGAGTCTCACGCCCGTCTCTCCGGACTGGAGGCGCGTGCCGGCCGTGCCACGCGCCTCCCGTCCGTCGCAGCGAGCGTTCCGGCCCATCGCGCGCGACCTGGGATGTCGTTCCGCTCGTAGGAGGCAGGAAGGAACGTCCTCCTTCGCGCGGAACGTCCTCCTTCGCGCAGAACGTCCTCCTCCGCGCAGAACGCGAGCGCCCTACTCGGGCAGGACCACGTCCTCGGGGCGACCCGACGCTGCCGAGCGGCCCGCGGCCTCCATCAGCGCCAGGCTCCGCAGGTTGTCGCGGCCGCTCGTCTCCGGCGCCGGACCGCCCTCGACCGAGCGCGCGAAGGCCTGCAGCCCGCCCTGCCGGTCGGTGTGCTCGAGCGTCGGCAGCTCGACGGGCTCGGCCTCGGCGTCCTGGTCGGCCCGCAGCGTCACGCGGTCCCCGGCGACCTCGCTCGGCGACCCGTCACGGCTCGTGAACCAGATCTCGCCGTCCTCGCCCTGGATGCTCCACTCCCCCGCCCACGCGGTGCGGGGAGCGCGCGAGAGCCAGCTGCCGCGGTAGCTCACCACGACGCCGTCCTCGAGCTCGATGATCATCGACGTCACGGCCTCGTCCTGGTACTTGCTGTACGACGGGTACGACGCCCGGGCGTAGACGCGGACGGCCTCCTTCCCGGTGATCATCCGGAGCAGGTCGAAGTGGTGGATCGCCATGTCGTTGATCATCGGGTGCGGGAACCGGTAGTGCGGGTAGGTCTCGACCGGCTGGTCGTTGTCCCACTGGCGGAAGTCGATGCTGATCGCCGAGAGCTCGCCGAGCTCCCCCGCTGCGAGCAGGTCCTGCACCGCCCGGGGCGCCGGGTACCAGCGGTAGTTCTGGCTGACCTGCAGCACGAGCCCGAGCTCCTCGGCGCGGCGGACCGCGGTGAGGGCCTCGTCGGTGGAGTTCGCGAACGGCTTCTCGACCAGGACGTGCTTGCCGGCCTCGAGCGCCTCGAGCGCGAGCGGCACGTGCGTGACGGCCGGGGCGGTGATCACGACGGCGTCGGCCTCGACCCCGGCGATCGCCTCGGTGAGCGAGGCGAACGCGGCCGAGGCGGGCAGTCCGAGATCCTCGCGCACCGCGTCGAGCGTCGCGGGGACCGGGTCGACGAGCCCGACCACCTCCACTTCGGTGACCTGCGGGATGGCGGTGCGGGCCCAGTTGCCGCCCCACCCTCCGAGACCGACGTGGATGATGCGGACCGTCATGCGTGCACTCCTTCGTGACCGGCGCTCCACGACTCCCGCGGCGCGTGCGTCCAGTCTGTCAGGCCCGCGACGGGTGTCGTGCAGCCGCACCAGCACCCGACGCGAGCGGGCCCACACGCAGGACGCCGCCGGCGTGCGAGGTCAGTGCGTCCAGGCGTAGGCGATGAGCGCCATCGTGACGATGAACCCCGCCAGGTAGTTGATCCAGAGGAACCGCTTCCACCCCGCGTTCGCCGCCTCGGCTCCGGTGTCGGTGACGTTCCACCACGGCAGCACGTTGAGCGCGTACGGCACGACGACGATCGCCGCGATCGGCCCCGGGAAGTCCGAGAACAGCAGTGCGACGCCCGCGACGAGGTACGCCACGAAGGCCAACCTCACGGTCGCCCGGGCACCGATCACGGTCGCGACGGAGCCGATGCCGCCCGCCCGGTCGGCCAGCACGTCCTGCACGGCACCGAACGCGTGCGAGGCCACGCCCCACAGGAAGAACGCGACGCACACGGCGACGAGCGCCCCGGTCCAGTGCGGTCCGGCGAGCGCCAGCCCGTACGCCGCCGGCGACACGAAGTGCGTCGACGACGTCAACGAGTCGAGGAACGGCTTCTCCTTGAAGCGCAGCCCCGGTGCGGAGTACGCGATCACCGCGAAGACACTGATCGCGAGGACGAGCCACGACCACGGCCCGTTGCCGCTCAGGGCGCCGAGCACCACGAGCGCGATCAGGAACGGGACGTTCGTGACGACGACGGCCCACAGCGTGGTGCGGTGCACGCTCTTGTCGAGCAGCGCACCCTCGACCCCGCCCTTGCGCGGGTTCCGCAGGTCGGACTCGTAGTCGAACACGTCGTTGATGCCGTACATCGCCAGGTTGTACGGCACGAGGAAGTACACGACGCCGACGAGGAACGCGACGAGCGAGAACCCGCCGCCGCCGTCGAGGCCCACCCCGCTGCCGAGCAGGTACGCGGCGCCGAACGGGTAGGCGGTGTTCACCCAGCTGATCGGCCGGGACGACACGAACAGGGCGCGGGCCGTCGACGGTCTGGAGGCACTGCTCACGGTCACGGGGTCTCCTCCGGTCGACGGGGTGGCTGGGTCGGCGTTCCGACCGTACCGGTCCGGCGCCCCGCCCTGTGGACGATCCGATGTGCGGACGACCGGTCACGCGGACGCTCCAGCAGCACCCAGCAGCTCGGCAGCAGCAGGACGGCCCCGATCGAGTACGCGAGGTCCTCGACCGGGAACAGCCCGACCCGCGCGCCGGAGATCAACGCATCGTCGTACGCGACGATGCCGAGTCCCACGATCACGTTGTTGAAGACGCCGGTCATCACGAGCAGCACGACGCCGGTCACGAGGGCGCTGACCACACCGACGGCGACACCGGCCCGCCGTCGACCGGTGCCACGGCGTCGGGCGGCGACCACCCCGGCCGCCGCGGCGACGAGCGCGGCGAACACCAGGAACGGCACCGCGAGCAGGGCGTACGTGGTCGTCCCGGTCACGAGCGCGACTCCTCGTCGGCACGGTCCGGCGACCCGGCACGATCGAGCCGCCGGGACACGACCGGACGCAGGGCACCGAACAGGTCCATCGTCGTCCAGCACAGGAGCACGAGGAAGAAGACCTCCTCCAGCGGGACCTCGGGAGCGAGCAGCACGCCGGTGAGCATGTCGTTCCGCCCGATGAAGAAGATGCCGAGGTGCACGCCCGCCACGTCCCAGACCAGGAAGAACGCGAGTCCGATCACCATCACGACGGCTGCCCGCACTGGGCTCCGCCAGAAGAACAGCCGGTGGCGGGCGTCGAGCACCGCGATGCCGGCGATCGACACGAGGAGTCCGGCGAGGTACGCCCCCGGCATCAGCCCGTGGTCCGGGCGGACGCCGCCGTCGACGACGCGGCCGGACCCGACGCCGGAGCCGGCAGCGGTGTCGGCAGCGGCTCGGTCGAGGTGTCGCCGTGGATGCGCTTGAGCAGCACCTCCGCGCTGATCAGGCACATCGGCAGACCGATGCCCGGTGTGGTCGACGCGCCCGCGTAGTAGAGCCCGTCGACCTTGCGGGAGACGTTCGCCTCGCGGAAGAACGCGCTCTGCGCCAGCGTGTGCGCGGGCCCCAGCATCGAGCCGCTCCACGCGTTGTAGTCGTCGGCGAAGTCCTGCGGGCCGATGGTGCGGCGGACGCGGATGCGGTCGCGCAGGTCGGGTACGCCGGAGCGCTCGGCGATGACGTCGATCGCGCGGTCGGCGATCCGCTCGACCTCGGCGTCGCCGGTGCCGTCGATCCCGCCCTTGCCGATGGACAGGTCGGCGGGCAGCGGCACCAGGACGAACAGGTTGCTCGACCCCTCGGGGGCGACGGTGTCGTCGGTGAGCGAGGGCGCGCAGACGTAGATCGACGCCGGGTCCGGCACGTGCCGGTCCTTCCCGAAGATCGCGCCGAAGTTCGCCTCCCAGTCGGCGGTGAACACGAGCGTGTGGTGCAGCAGCCCGGGCACGGGCCCGTCCACACCGAGGTAGACGAGCACGGCGCTCGGCCCCGGGTCGCGCTTCCGCCAGTGCGGCTCCGGGTACGTCCGGTGCTCCGCGTCGAGCAGGTGCAGCTCGGTGTGGTGCAGGTCGGCGGCGCTCACCACGAGGTCGGCGGGTACGGTGTGCTGCGTCCCTGAGACATCGCGGTGCACGACGCCCGTCACGTGGCCGTCCTCGACCACGATCCGCTCGACGGGCGCACCGGTCGTGATCGTCGCGCCCTCTCGGCGGGCGACCCGCTCGACGGCCGCGATGACCTCGGTGATGCCGCCCTTCGGGTAGCGCACGCCGTCGGCCAGGTCGAGGTGGCTCATCAGGTGGTACATGCTCGGCGCGGCGTACGGGCTCGTGCCGAGGAACACCGCCGGGTACCCGAGGACCTGCCAGAGCCGACGGTCGCGGACGGCCTTCGACGCGAACGTCGACAGCGGCTGCAGCAGGAGGCGGGCGAGCTTCGGCAGGCGTCGGAGCACGTCGGGGGCGGCGAGCTTCGTCAGGTCCGCGAACGTCGTGTACAGGAACCGGCGGACCGCCATCGCGTAGGTGTCCTCGGCCGAGTCGAGGTACTTCCGCAGTCGCTCGCCGGCTCCGGGTTCGACCGACTCGAAGAGCGCGATGTTCGCCTCGCGGTCGGCGCGCAGGTCGATGGGCTCGTCGTCGCCCTCGCTGTAGACGCGGTACCCCGGGTCGAGCTCCACGAGGTCCATCTCGGCCTCGGCCGTGGTGTCGAGCAGCCGGAAGAAGTGGTCGAACACCTCGGGCATGAGGTACCACGACGGCCCGGTGTCGAACCGGAAGCCGTCGCGTTCCCACGAACCGGCGCGGCCGCCGAGCTGGTCGCGCTGCTCGAGCACGGTGACGGCGTAGCCGTCGCGGGCGAGCAGCGCGGCGGACGCGAGTCCGCTGATGCCGCCGCCGACGATGACGGCACGTCGAGCCGGCACCGCGCGCTGCGACACGGGTGCGGTCGGACGGGAGGCGCGGGGCGGGGTCATGCACGGCCTCCAGACCGGTGGTGGGCTGCGCGGGACGGCAGCGGGGCGCGTCCGGCGAGCACGCGCGCGGCGAGCTGCGCCTTCACCGGGTTCGGGACGCGCACGCGCGTCGTCACCAGGCGGTCCGCCGGACAGGCGGCGATGCGGTCGTTGAGCTCCTGGAACAGGGCGTGCGCGAGGCCGACCGCCTTGCGGGCGTCGACCGGGAGCAGCGGGACCGTGAGCGCGGCACGGTCGAGGTCCGCCTGCACGTCGGCGACCAGGCGGTCCTTCGTGGCCTCGTCGAAGGTGCGGACGTCGACACCCGGGAAGTACGAGCGCCCGAGCACCTCGAAGTCGGCGTGCAGGTCGCGCAGGAAGTTCACCTTCTGGAACGCCGCCCCAAGCGCCCGCGCGCCGTCCACGAGCACGGCGTCGTCGAAGGTCGGTCGGCCGGCGCGGTGCACGAAGGCCCGGAGGCACATCAGGCCGACGACCTCGGCGGAGCCGTACACGTACCGGTCGAACGACTCCTGGTCGTGCTCGGTCTGCTCGAGGTCCATCCGCATCGACGCGAAGAACGGCTTCGTCAGCTCCGCTCCGAAGCCCGTGGTCCGGGCCGTGCGGGCGAAGGCGTGCACGACGGGGTTCACCGAGAAGCCGAGGCGCATCGCACGCTCGGTGTCGGCCTCGAGTTCGTCGAGCACCTCGCGGGCAAGGTCGTGGTCGAGCCCGGCCTCGGTCGCCGGGCCGTCCACGACCTCGTCGGCGACGCGCACCAGGGCGTAGACGTTGCGGATGTGCTCGCGCGTGTCCTTCGTGAGCAGCCGGCTCGCCAGCCCGAACGAGGTGGAGTAGCGCTGGATGACGACCCCGGAGGCGGCCTCGGCCGTCGCGTCGTAGAGGGGCAGACGCGGTGGTGCGGTCTGGGTCACCGCACGCGCTCCAGCAGTTCGGACACCAGGTGCTCCAGTCGTTCGGCGAGCTCGTAGGGCAGGGCCGCGAGCTCGGCGCGGGCGAGGGCGGCGTGCTCGGCGATCCGGGACTCGGCCGCCGACTTCGCGCCGCAGGTCTGCAGGGTCGCACGGAGCTCGGTCGCGCGCTCCTCGCTCAGCTCGGGGTCGCCGAGGTACGGCGCGATGTCGTCCCAGCAGTCGGTGGTCGCGGCGTAGGCGATGAGCATGGTGCGCTTGCCCTCGCGGAGGTCGCCGAGCACCGACTTGCCGGTCACGGTCTCGTCGCCGTACACCCCGAGCAGGTCGTCGACGATCTGGTACGCGATGCCGATCTCACGGCCGAAAGCACCGAGGGCCTCGACCACGGACTCGGGCGCACCGGCGAGCACGGCGCCGGACTGCAGGGGGGCCTCGAAGGAGTAGACGCTCGTCTTCGCCCGTTCCATGGCGAGCACCTCGTCCACGGTCGGCATCACCCCGAGCGCGAGGTCGACGTCGGTCATCTCGCCGGCGGCACTCGCGAAGACCGCGTCGTCGAGGATCTCGAGCAGGCGAGCGCGACGGTCACCGGTCACCCCGGAGGCCTCGATGAAGCGAGCCGCGGCGACGAGTGCGAGGTCGCCCGCGATCACCGCTGCGCTGACCCCGCGGTGCTCGGCCGTGGGCAGCGCCAGGCCCCCCGTGGTGCCGGTGTCGCGGAAGGAGCCGGCGACGTTCGGCTCCCCGCGGCGCGACCAGTCGCGGTCGATGACGTCGTCGTGCACGACCAGCGCGGTGTGCAGCAGCTCGTACGCCGCTGCGACGTTCGCGGCGGCGTGGGCGTCCGTGCCGCCGAGCCCGGCGTACGCGGTCAGGACCATGCGCGGACGGAAGCGCTTGCCGCCCATGCTCGCCCGACGGAGCACCCGCCAGAGTTCCTCGGACGGTCTGCCGAACCGACGCGCACGGGCCGACGACACCGCGAAGAAGCGTTCGATGCAGTCGTCGACCAGTGCGAGGTCGATCTGCGCCACGGTGGCCGCTTCCTCGCTCATTGGCCTAACCTATCGGGGCAGATGAACACTTTCCCGGAATCCGTCGTCCTGCTCGCCGAAGACCGCACTCCGATCGGCACCGCCGAGAAGTTCGCGGTGCACACCGAGGACACCCCGCTGCACCTGGCGTTCTCGTGCCACGTGCGCAACGCCGAGGGCAAGGTCCTCGTGACCCGCCGCGCGCTGTCGAAGAAGACGTGGCCGGGGGTGTGGACGAACACGTTCTGCGGGCACCCCGGACCGGACGAGGCGTTCGAGGACGCCGTCGCCCGCCGGGCGTCCCGCGAGCTCGGCATCACGGTCCGCGACGTCGAGCTCGTGCTGCCCGACTTCCGGTACCGCGCGGTGGACGCGTCGGGCATCGTCGAGAACGAGGTCTGCCCGGTGTTCCGCGCGGTGACCGACGACGTCCCGGCGCCCGCGGACGACGAGGTCGCCGAGTACGCCTGGGTCTCCGAGGACGAACTGCGGGCGTCGGTCGCCGCCGCGCCCTTCGCATGGAGCCCGTGGCTGGGGTGGCAGCTCACCGAGCTCGAGCAGCAGGGACTGCGCGTCACCCGCTGAGCGGTCGCTCACTCGACGCGTGCTGCACCAGCGGGTAACGTGGCCCGCTGGTCGCGCCCTGGCGACCACGGACGACCGGAAGGGCAGGTGAGGCGCGATGTCGGGTGACCATCCTCGATCGGGCCGGACGACCGCCCTGGTCTCCACCGCGCCCGTTCGCTGACGCCAGCGCTCCGGCCCCGCCGGCGCCCGTGCACGCCCTGCTCCGTCGAGGAGCATCGCGCCTGCCTGCTCCCGAGCACGAGGAGCACGACATGGCACGCATCGACGACGCCGTCTACATCGGAGGACGACGTGTCCCCGGTCCCGCGACCCTGCGCCCCGCCGCGGATCCGCACACGGTCACGGCGGACGACGGCGCGCTCGCGTGGATCGGACTGCTGCGTCCGGACGACGCCGAGCTCGAGGCGGTCGCCGCGGAGTTCGACCTGCACGAGAACGCCGTCGAGGACGCCCGCAAGGGACACCAGCGCGCCAAGCTCGAGCGGTACGGGGACACGCTCTTCCTGGTGCTCCGCCCCGCACGGCACCGCGCGGACACCAACGAGGTCGAGTTCGGCGAGGTGCACCTGTTCGTCGGACGGCAGTTCGTGGTGAGCGTCCGGCACGCCGAGGAACCCGACCTCGCCGCCGTGCGCTGCCGGGTCGAGGCGGACCCGGAGTTCCTCGCCATGGGGTCCGAGGCCGTCACCGCGGCCGTGCTCGACGAGATCGTGGACGGCTACGCCCCGGTGGTCGAGGTCATCCAGGACCAGGTCGACGCGATCGAGGACCAGCTCTTCGCGGGCCAGGTCGACCCCGGCGTCTCGAAGCGCATCTACCAGCTGCTCAGCGAGGTGCTCGGGTTCCAGCGCGCGACGGCGCCGGTGCCGGCGATGGTGCGCGGGCTGCTCCGGGGAGCCGAGAAGTACGGCGTCGACGACGAGGTGCAGCACCGGCTCCGCAACGTGCTCGACCACGCGCTGCGGGTGACCGAGCGCGTGGACTCGTTCCGGGCGCTGCTCGAGAACGCCCTGACGCTGCACTCGACCCTGGTGACGCAGGAGCAGAACGAGGCGATGCGCCGGATGACGAGCGCGTCGCTGGCGCAGGGCGAGGAGAGCCGGCAGCTGGCTCGGGCCGCACACCGTCAGGGCGAGGAGGTCAAGAAGATCTCGTCGTGGGCCGCGATCCTGTTCGCGCCGGGGCTCATCGCGGGCGTCTACGGCATGAACTTCGACCACATGCCGGAGCTGCACTGGGAGTACGGCTACCCGGTCGCGATCGTGGCGATGCTCGCCCTGGCGGGCATCCTCTGGCTGGTGTTCCGGAAGCGCAACTGGCTCTGACCCTCGCGCTGGCCGGATCGACGACGGGCCCGTCCCCCCGAGCGGGGTGACGGGCCCGTGCGCCGTCGAGCGGGAGCTGCTCAGCCGCGCCGACCGCGGGAGCTGCTCAGCCGCAGGACCGCAGCGCCGCGACGTTGCCGTCGAGCGACGCCGGGCCGCCGAGCAGCACCACGTGGTTCGCCCCGAACGAGTCGATGAAGTCGAGGGTGTCCTCGGGGATGCACCCGGGCTGCACGATGACGAGCGGCGAGCCGGTGACCGCGGCGAGGGGCGTGCCGGACAGCGCGTCCGGGAACTTCGTGCCCACCGCGACGTAGACGGTGTCGCTGTAGCCGCCGAACGGTGCGAAGACGTCCCACGACAGGTTCGCCGAGACGTCGAAGCGCGTCGCGCCCTCGTAGCGGCCCGACCACTTGTCACCGGCCACGTCGTGCGCCACCGCGTCGCTCAGCGAGATCGCGCCGCCGACGGCCCACACCGACTCGACGCCGAGCGACCGCCGGACCGCAGCCGCGGCGGGGTCGGCCGTCCACCCGCCCGCGGTGATCATCAGCGGGACGTCGTCGTACGCGGCCGCGGCCCCCGCGGAGAGCGCGTCCGCGAAGCCGGTGCCGTTCGCCAGGTACATGCGCTCCGCGCCGCTCGTGCCCCACGTGTCGGTCGCCAGCTGTCGGGCGACCGCGTACCGGTCCGCCCCGGACACCCGACGGACGTCGGGGGCGAGGCTCCCGAGCTGCGTGAACACGTCGGCGGAGACCGAGGGCGGTCCGCCGACGACGACGATGCGGGCGGGAGCACGGGCGACGATCGCCCGGCGCACGACGTCGGGGATCGCGCTCGGGGTGACGAGCAGGAGCGGCGCGTGGTCGTGCGCGGCGACCGGTCCGGCCGTCAGCGCGTCGGGGAAGTTCTCGCCGTTGGCGACGTAGACCGTCCCGCCGGTGCCGGGGATCCGCCGGGCGACCGCCGCCGAGACGTCGTACCGGTTCCCGCCGTCGATGCGGGTCACGTCCCGGACGGGCTCCTGCAGGTCGATCACCATCCCGGTGGCGGACTGTCCCGGACGGACCGTCAGCGGCGTCGCGGCCGCGGGGCCGGTCGCCCAGCGTGAGCCGGCCCAGTAGCTCGTCGCCCAGCTGCCGTCGGCCGCGCTGAACCGCAGGACGTACCGCCCGGCGACGAGCCCGGTGATCGTCCACGACCCGTCGGACTGCTGGTCGGTGTCGGTGCCGCTCACCAGGACGGGGCGGCCACCGTGCTCGTCGAGCCGCCACGCGGTGACGACACCGGAGACGACGGGGTGGGAGGTGCCCGCCGGGTACTTCCACGTGCCGGCCACGGTCCCGGGGCTCGTCGCCGTGAAGGCACCGAGCCGGACGGTCTGCCCCGCGCCCACGACGACCTTCGTCGCCTCGCGCTGCGTCGGGGCGTCCGGGTACCAGGACTGCGCCACGGACCGCTGCTCGACGGACGGGTCCCGCAGCGACAACCAGTAGGTGCCCGCGGGCACGGTCGCGTCGAACGTCCCGCGCGCCGCCTGGTCGACCGACGTGACGACGTAGCCGCTCCCGTCGACCACGTCGATCGTGGCGTTCGGGGGCGTGCCGTCACCGGCGAGGGTGACCTGACCGACGAGGTGCCCGTCGGTCGAGGCGGCGGTCGCGGTGGTCGGCAGCAGGACCGCACCGACGAGCGCGGCCACGGCGGCGATCGCCGCGACGACCGGGCGCCCCCGCAGGACGCGCGAGGAGGCGCGCGGAGTCGGGGTCCGGCGCGGCACCCGGGCGTCGCGCGGCGTCGTGGCGCTGCGGGCCGTGGCGGCGGCAGCGGGGACGGTCGGGTCCGCCTCGTTCTGAGGATGCACAGCCGAATCGTAGGTGCGTGTGGGAACGCTGCGCAGCCCCGGTCCGAGGGACACCCTCCGGCTGGCGCGCAGCCGACTGCCGTGCATAATGATCTGGCTCGGGATGTGAACGTGCACATCGAGGTGCCACGACCCCGGGCGGGAGAGAGCAACGATGGCGTCACCGCGGACACAGCAACCGCGCTCGCCCAGCATCCGCGACGTCGCGCGGGTCGCCGGCGTCTCGCACCAGACGGTGTCGCGCGTGCTCAACAACTCGGACGCGATCCGTGCCGAGACGAAGGACCGCGTGCTGGCCGCGATGGAGCAGCTGCAGTACCGGCCGAACCGGGCTGCTCGCGCCCTCGTCACCAGCCGGACCCACACGATCGGTGTGCTCACCGCCCAGCGCTCGCACTACGGTCCGGCCGCGACGATGCAGGCGATCGAGGACGCCGCCGTCACGCGCGGCTACTCGGTCACGACCGCGAACATCGCCGCCGCCACCGACGAGGCGGTCCGGGACGGCCTCGGGCACCTGCTCGACCAGGACGTCGACGGGATCATCGTCATCGCGCCGCAGCAGCGCGTCTTCGACCTCATCGAGGAGCTCGGCATGCGCACGCCCTACGTGGCGCTCCGCACGAGCGGCGGCGACGAGCGCTCGACGCTCTTCATCGACCAGATGGAGGGTGCCCGCCTGGCGACCGCGCACCTGCTCGACCTCGGGCACGAGTACGTGCGGCACCTGGCGGGACCGCAGGACTGGATCGAGGCCGAGGCCCGGATGCAGGGGTTCCTGCGCGAGATGTCCGACCGGGACATGCCGGTCGTCCCACCGATCCTGGGCGACTGGACCGCGGACTTCGGCTACCACGCCGGGCGTGAGCTCCTGCGGTACCGGGACTGCACCGCGATCTTCTGCTCGAACGACGCGATGGCGCTCGGGGTCATGCACGCGGCACGCTCCTACGGACTCGACGTCCCGGGCGACCTGTCGGTGGTCGGCTACGACGACATCCCCGAGGCGAAGCACCTCTGGCCGCCGCTGACCACGGTGGAGGTGGACTTCCCGGAGCTCGGTCGCCGCTGCGTGGAGCTGCTCCTGCCGTCCGAGGGCCACGCGCTCCGCCCGGTCGACCTCGTGCCGCAGCTCGTGGTGCGCGGATCGACGGGCGCGCCCCGACGTCGCTGACGCGACCCCCGTCGGCGCGACGGGGCCGCACCGCTGACGCGACCACCCGTCGGCCTGGAGGCGCGTGGCGGCGCCGCCACGCGCCTCCCGTCCGTCCGCCCTCGTCGCACGACGTGCCGCTCACCTCCGCCGCACACGGCAGGTCGCGCGACCGGAGCACCCGCGCGCGGCGCGTTCCGCGACCGGAACAGGAACCGACGGGCCGGCCGGACCGGGCTCGAGCGCACGCACCACCCCACCTCGGGGGGCGCCAGCGCGCGGATTCCGCCGGATCACGCGGGCCGTTACACAAACGCGACCGAACCGAATTGACAGCCGCGACGGGCCTGTGCGTAAATTACCTCCGTTCCGCCGATGTGAACGGTCACATGACCGCCGCACAGCACTCGTCCGAAGCGACGAGCGGCAGGACACCGGACGCGACAACGAGGTCCACGCAGGTGCTCCTGCGCCCCCGGTGCCGCACCTCACCACCCGAAGGACTGCCGCACCGCAGCGGCAGAAGGAGATGCACCGTGGCGTCAACCCCACAGGGACCGGACCTGGCCACCAGGTCCGTCACCAGCGCCGAGACCATCCTCGAGATGCGGTCGATCACCAAGGAGTTCCCTGGTGTCAAGGCGCTCTCGGACGTGTCGCTCAGCGTCCGCGCCGGCGAGATCCACGCGATCTGCGGCGAGAACGGCGCCGGCAAGTCGACCCTCATGAAGGTCCTGTCCGGCGTGTACCCGTACGGCACCTACAGCGGCGAGATCGTCTACGAGGGCGAAGAGGTCCGCTTCAAGGACATCAAGCAGTCCGAGCAGGCCGGCATCGTCATCATCCACCAGGAGCTCGCGCTCATCCCCGAGCTGTCGATCACCGAGAACCTGTTCCTCGGCAACGAGCCCGGCCGCTTCGGGGTCATCGACTGGACCAGCGCCCAGCTCCGCGCGCAGGACCTGCTCGCCCGCGTCGGCCTCGACGAGGACCCGGACACGCAGATCAAGAACCTCGGTGTCGGCAAGCAGCAGCTCGTCGAGATCGCGAAGGCCCTGCACAAGGACGTCAAGCTCCTCATCCTCGACGAGCCGACCGCGGCCCTGAACGAGAACGACTCGCAGCACCTGCTCGACCTGATCGTCGGGCTGAAGGCCAAGGGCATCGCGAGCATCATCATCAGCCACAAGCTCAACGAGATCGAGCAGATCGCCGACGAGATCACGATCATCCGTGACGGCAAGGCGATCGAGACGCTCAACGTGAAGGGCGACGGCGTCAACGAGGACCGCATCATCCGCGGCATGGTCGGCCGCTCGCTCGAGAGCCGCTTCCCGGACCGCACGCCGAAGATCGGCGAGGTGTTCTTCGAGGTGAAGAACTGGACCGTCCAGCACCCGCAGGACGCGTCCCGCCTGGTCGCGAAGGGCTCCAACTTCCACGTCCGCCGCGGCGAGATCGTCGGCTTCGCAGGCCTGATGGGCGCCGGTCGCACCGAGCTCGCGATGAGCATCTTCGGCCGCTCCTACGGCAACTTCATCGACGGCCAGATCATCAAGGACGGCCGCGAGATCAAGATCGCGAACGTCCAGCAGGCGATCGCGAACGGTCTCGGCTACGTCTCCGAGGACCGCAAGGCCCTCGGCCTGAACCTGCTCGACACGGTGAAGCGCTCCACGGTCGCCGCCGACCTGCCGAAGATCTCGAAGGCCGGCGTCGTCGACTCCCTCGAGGAGTACGACGTCGCCGAGCGCTACCGCAAGATGCTCCGCACCAAGGTGCCGACCGTCGAGGAGAACGTCGGCAAGCTGTCCGGCGGGAACCAGCAGAAGGTCGTCCTGTCCAAGTGGATGTTCACCGACCCGGACCTGCTGATCCTCGACGAGCCCACCCGCGGCATCGACGTCGGCGCGAAGTTCGAGATCTACGGCATCATCCAGCAGCTCGCGGCACAGGGGAAGGGCATCATCCTCATCTCCTCCGAGCTCCCCGAACTCCTCGGCCTCTCCGACCGGATCTACACGATCTTCGAGGGCCAGATCACGGCTGACGTCCCCGCGGACCAGGCCGACCCCGAAACCCTCATGCGCAGCATGACCTCCGCGCGGAAGGGCGCACTGATCTCATGAAGAACCTGAAACTGCTCTTCGGCAAGGGCAACAGCATCGGCCAGTACGGCATGATCATCGCGCTCATCGCGATCCTGATCCTGTTCTCGATCCTGACGAACGGGCTCATCCTCGAGCCGACGAACATCATCAACGTGTTCCTGCAGTACTCCTACATCCTCATCCTGGCGCTGGGGATGGTCATGGTGATCATCGCGGGACACATCGACCTGTCGGTCGGTTCGGTCGCGGCGTTCACCGGCATCATCGTCGCCCAGTCGATGGCGCAGTGGAACTTCCCGGCATGGGCCGCGATCATCCTCGGCCTGGCCGTGGGTGCGGCGGTCGGTGCCTGGCAGGGCTTCTGGGTCGCGTTCGTGAAGGTCCCGGCCTTCATCGTGACCCTGGCCGGTCAGCTCATCTTCCGCGGTGCGAACCAGATCATCGGCAACTCGACCTCGCAGCCCGTCCCGAGCGACTACGCGCAGATCGGCTCCGGCTTCCTGCCCGACTTCGGTCCGGACTTCGGGTTCTCGAACGGCACGCTCATCCTCGGCATCGTCACCTGCCTCGTGCTGGTCTTCCTCGAGTTCCGCGGTCGCCAGCGTCGCAAGAAGATGCAGGCCGAGGTCGTCCCGCTCTGGGTCTCGATCGTCCGCACGGGCATCCTGGTCGCCGTCACGCTCGTCGCGACCTACCTGTTCGCCGCCGGCCCTGCCGGGACCTCGATCCCGATCGTCGCGATCATCCTCGGCGTCCTGACCATCGTCTACGGCTTCCTCACCAAGAACACGATCTTCGGCCGCCAGGTCTACGCGGTCGGTGGCAACGCGAACGCCGCCGTCCTGTCGGGTGTCAGCGCCCGCAAGGTCAACTTCTTCGTCATGATGAACATGTCCGTCCTGGCGGCCGTCGCCGGCATGGTCTTCGTCGGCTACTCGGGTGCCTCCGGCCCCGCCGACGGCACCGGCTGGGAGCTCGACGCGATCGCCGCCGTGTTCGTCGGTGGCGCCGCGGTCGCGGGTGGCATCGGCACGATCTCCGGGTCGATCATCGGTGGTCTCGTCA
The DNA here is from genome assembly GCF_030362975.1 of Curtobacterium subtropicum. Taxonomy (NCBI): domain Bacteria; kingdom Bacillati; phylum Actinomycetota; class Actinomycetes; order Micrococcales; family Microbacteriaceae; genus Curtobacterium; species Curtobacterium subtropicum. Next base: position 19,008 of record NZ_JAUCMM010000019.1, on the reverse strand, counting down.
TGGCCCTGCTGTCCAACGGTCTGTCGCTGGTGGGCCTCGAGTCCAACCGCGTCCAGATCATCCGCGGTCTCGTCCTGCTCGTCGCCGTCGCGTTCGACGTCTACTCGAAGTCGCAGGGGCGTCCGTCCCTGATCGGCGGAATGTTGAAGCAGTTCCAGCGGAAGGACACCGAACAGAACACGGTGGCCGCGCAGCAGCCGCGGACCATCGAGGACCAGCCCGAGAAGGTCAACGTCCAGTAACACGTGGCGGGCGGCCGCTCCGGTGGCCGCCCGCACGATCCCCGCACCACACAGCACCACTCCTCAACGAAGAGAAAGCAATCTCATGCGCAAGAAGCTCATCGCCGGCATCGGCCTGGCACTCGTCGCGGGTCTCGCCCTCAGCGGCTGCTCGGCTCGCGGCAACTCGGACGCCGGCTCGGACTCCTCCGGCGGCGCCTCGAACGTCCAGATCAAGAAGGGCGACCTGATCGGCGTCGCGCTCCCCGCCAAGACCTCGCAGAACTGGGTGCTCGCTGGTGCCGCGTTCGAGAAGTCGATCGAGGACGCCGGCTTCAAGGCCGACATCCAGTACGCCAACGCCGGCAACCCGGTCCCGGACCAGCAGGGCCAGATCCAGTCGATGGTCACCAAGGGCGCGAAGGCGATCATCATCGGTGCCGCCGACGGTTCGCAGCTCGGCACGCAGGTGCAGGCCGCCAAGAAGTCCGGCGCGGTCGTCATCGCCTGGGACCGCAACATCCTGAACACCGACAACGTGGACTACTACGTGGCGTTCAACAACTTCAAGGTCGGCCAGCTGCAGGGTCAGGCCCTGCTCGACGGACTCAAGGCCAAGAAGCCCAACGGCCCGTACAACATCGAGCTCTTCTCCGGCTCGCCCGACGACGCCAACGCGAAGGTCTTCTTCAACGGCGCCATGGACGTGCTCCAGCCGAAGATCGACGACGGCACGCTCAAGGTCGTCTCGGGTCAGACCTCGTTCTCGCAGACGAACACCCAGGGCTGGCTCGCGCAGAACGCCCAGTCGCGCATGACCGACATCCTGACGAAGTCGTACACGAACACCGAGCTCGACGGCGTCCTCTCGCCGAACGACACCCTCGCCCGTGCAATCCTCACCGCGACTGCTGCGGCCGGCAAGCCGAACCCGGTCGTCACCGGTCAGGACTCCGAGACCGCCTCGATCCCGCTGATCATGCAGGGCAAGCAGTACTCGACCATCTACAAGAACACCACCGAAGAGGCGCAGGCCGCGATCGACCTGGTCTCCGACCTGGCCGACGGCAAGACCCCGAAGACCACCGAGGACAAGAACAACGACAACGGCAAGAAGATCGTGCCCGCCGTCGAGCTGACCCCGATCCTGGTCACCAAGGAGAACGCGGTCGAGGCCTACAAGGGCAACGACACCCTCGAGGAGCTCGCCAAGAAGGGCTGATCCCCTTCCGCAGCAGCACCCAGCACCACAGCACACGACGGCCCCGTCTCGCTCCGGCGAGACGGGGCCGTCCCGCGTCCCGGGGGCGTGAGACGTCGGCGTCGGCGAGACGCCGGCGTCGTTGCGGGACACCGCCGGTTCCCGGGGCGTCTCGGCGGCGGCGGTGCGTCTCGCGGGGACGCCCCCGTCTCGCGGACCGGTCAGGGTGACGGACGGGAGGCGCGGGTCGGGGCCGCCACGAGCATCCCGTCCGTCGCCCCGCCCGTCCCGGGGACGTGGCCGGGTCCGACCGGGGGTACGGTCAGTCCGCGCGTGCCGGCGGCTGCTCGGGTGCCCCGGGGCCGCCGGAACCCGCCCCGCGCGCACGCAACCGCTCGACCGCGGCACACAGCCGCGGGACGTCCACACGTGCCGTCCACAGCAGCACCGACTCGGTGACCTGTCGTCGACGCCCGGTCAAGCGGTCCCCCACCCCGGCGAGCCGCGCCCACGGGATCTCCGGCTCGACAGCGGTCAGGTCGGCCGGCAGGGTCGCGACGACCGCCCCGATCTCGACCAGCCGCATGCGCACCGCGTCGAGCACGAGCTCGGAAGCGTCGTCCGTCCCGACGTGCCGTTCGATGGCCGCACAGGCCCGGAGGATCTCGTCGAGGCGGTCCTCGAGGTCGCGTCGTGACGCGGCACCGACGACGGGGGTCCTGGTCACAGCGGCACCGAGACGCTGTACCGGTCGGCCCCGGCACCCGCGGCGTCGAGCACCTCGACGTCCACCTCGAGCAACCGCTCGGCGTCGTCCTGGATGCGCATGAGCGTGAAGATGCCGGCGCCCGGTTCCAGGTCGACGAGCAGCACCACGGACTCGCGCCGTCTGCCGGCGTCGGGAGCGCACACCACCCGGGGCGCGGACGCACCGTTGCGCTCGACCAGGGCGACGAGTGCGTCCCGGACCGCAGCGACCCGGTCGAGCAGCGGCGGCGGGGCGTCCATCGGGAGCAGGTCGACCGCCGCCTCGAAGCCCGCTGCGCGCACGAGCCGCTGCAGTGCGGCGAGCGAGGGTTCGCGGCGTCCGTTCTCGTAGGTGCTGATCACGCTCTGCGTGACCCCGGCTCGCGCGGCCAGCTGCACCTGCGTCAGACCGGCACGGAGCCGTGCGGCGCGGATGAGCTCGGACGCCACCACCGGGTGCGCTGCACGGGTCGGTGCTTCGGACATATCGTCACCATACACAACATGTGACATCCCGGTCATCGGCGGTACATCAGTGCTGTCGCGGCTGAGTTCGGCGCTCTGGCCGACGACCGATGGCCGATGGCCGCGTCCGTGCACGTGGACGTGCGCGAACGTGCTCAGTCGCGCTGCGAGACGTCCGCGCGGTGGAAGTTGAGCGCCGACCGCGACGGGGTCGGGCCGCGCTGCCCCTGATAGCGCGACTGGTACTCGGCGGAACCGTACGGCTTCTCCGCCGGGCTCGACAGCCGGAAGAAGCAGAGCTGCCCGATCTTCATGCCCGGCCAGAGCTTGATCGGCAGCGTCGCGACGTTCGACAGCTCGAGCGTGACGTGGCCGGAGAAGCCCGGGTCGATGAAGCCCGCCGTCGAGTGCGTGAGCAGGCCCAGGCGTCCGAGCGAGCTCTTGCCCTCGAGCCGGGCGGCGATGTCGTCCGGCAGCGTCACGACCTCGAACGTCGAGCCGAGGACGAACTCCCCCGGGTGGAGCACGAACGCCTCGTCCGGGTCGGTCTCGACGAGCCGGGTGAGCTCCGGCTGGTCCTCGGCGGGGTCGATGTGCGGGTACTTGTGGTTGTCGAACAGCCGGAAGTACTTGTCGAGCCGGACGTCGATGCTCGACGGCTGGACGAGCGAGGGGTCGTACGGGTCGAGGCCGATCCGCCCCTCGGCGAGCTGGGCGGTGATGTCGCGGTCGGAGAGCAGCACGCGCAGAAGCCTAGCGGCAGGGTACGGCCACCGATATGCTGCGAGGCTGCCCTGCCGGGCGGCGGACGACGGCCGTCCGACCAGCCGACCACAGGGGGCACCGATGACCAGCCGCACCGAGACCGACCGCACCGAGACCGTCGACGAGGGGCTCGTCGTCGAGGAGCTCGTCGTGCCGGCGACGATGGACGACGACCTGGAGCTGGTCCGGGCCTTCTCGGACTGGCTCGCCGTCTCCGACGCGGCCGAGGTCGCCGTGCACGGGCTGCCCGAACTGCCCTGGACCCCGGCCGAGTACCTGCCGATGTGCCACGAGCCCGGGTCGCCGAGCCGCCTGTTCGTCGTGCGCGACGACACCGGGGCGGTCGTCGCTGCCGGAGCGTACGACTCGAAGACCGAGCCGGGCACCACCAACTGCTGGCTGTCGCTCGGCGTCCGGCCCGACCGACAGCGCCAGGGGCTCGGCACGCTGCTCGCCGACCACCTCGAGCAGCTCGCCCGCGCAGAGGGTCGCACCCAGTGGAAGACGTACGCGGTCTCGCGGCAGGTCGGACCCGGCACGGGCCCCGGGTACCGGCAGGCCCCGACGGGCTCCGGCGCGGTCCCCGAGGACGAGGCCGCGGTGCGCTTCCTGACCGGACGCGGCTGGCGCTTCGGGCAGGTGAACCGGATCAGCCGCCTGCAGCTCCCCGCCGACCCGTTGGTCGTGCGCGAACTGCACGACCGAGCGGCGACGGCGGCCGGCCCCGGGTACCGGGTGCACTCCTGGACCGGCGCGACGCCCGAACGGTGGCTCGACGACCTCGCCGTCCTGCACACGCGGATGAGCACCGATGCCCCCGAGGGTGACATGCAGGAGCCCGAGGACGTCTGGTCGGCCGACCGCGTCCGCGAGTCCGAGGAACAGCTCGCGACCGGCCCGCACACGATGCTCACCATCGCGGTCGAGCACGTAGAGAGCACCACCCTGGCCGGTTTCAGCCAGCTCAAGGTGCCGGAGGACCCGTCGCGCGCGGTGATGCAGTGGGACACGCTGGTGCTCCGCGAGCACCGCGGGCACCGGCTCGGCTGGCTGCTCAAGGTGGTCGGGATCGAGACGGTCGAGCGGGACTTCGCGGGGCGCCCGTCGATCGTCACGTTCAACGCCGAGGAGAACCGGCCGATGCTCGACGTGAACGAGGCCGTCGGGTTCGTCGGGGTCGGCAGCGAGGGCATCTGGGAGCACCGCGACTGACCGCCGGCGCGGGCACCGGGCCGGCTCGGAACCGACGCGGGACTGGGACCGGGGTGTCAGGCGGGCGACCTACCATTGGACGGTCATGACCGTCACGTCAGCCGCCACGCAGCCCGGGGACACGGCACCCGACCCCGCCCCCACCACCGCGCGATCCACCACCGTCGCGACGGTCCTGGTGATCGCGATCCCGCTCGCCGTGGCGTGCGCCGTCCTCGGCATGACCGTGACCGGCGCCTTCACCGCGTCGCAGCAGCTCGTCTCCGCCGGCGACCTGGTCGAGTACGGCCTGCCGGTCGCCCGCGTGGTGCACGACACGACGGCAGCGCTCACGATCGGTCTGCTCATCGTCGCCGCGTTCGCCCTGCCCGCCAAGAAGGCGGACCACGGCGCGATGTCGAGCGTCCAGCACCGCGCCGCGCGCTGGGGCGCGGCAGCCGGGGCGGTGTGGTTCCTGGCGGCCGTCGTCGGCATCGTCCTGACGGGTGCGAACACCCTCGGGGTCCCGCTCACCAGTCCCGTCTTCGCGCGGAACTTCCTGCTCTTCGCGTTCCAGGTCGAGATCGGCCAGTCGCTCGTCGTCTCCGCCGCGGCGATCCTGGTCGCCACCCTCGTCGCCGCCTTCGCCACGCGGGTCACCACGCTCGCGGTCGCCACCGTCGCCGGGCTGTTCGCCCTGCTGCCGCTCGCGTTGTCGGGGCACGCAGCCGGATCGCTCGAGCACGCGAACGCCGTGAACTCGCTCGCCGTGCACCTGGTCGCCGTCTGCGTCTGGGCCGGCGGACTCGTCGCCGTGCTGCTGCTCCGAACCCGGACGAAGGGCGCCACCGGACGGGTCGTCGCCCGGTACTCGACGCTCGCGGGCTGGGCGTTCGCCGCCGTCGCGTTCTCCGGCATCGTCAACGCCTCGCTCCGCCTGACCGGCCCGGCCGACCTCGTCACCACGACGTACGGCTGGCTCATCACGGTCAAGGCCGTCCTCCTCGTGCTGCTCGGGCTCGCCGGGGTCGCACAGCGCCGGAAGCTCGTGCCCGGGCTCCTCCGCGCGCCGCTCGACCGGAAGCTCTTCGTCCGCTTCGCCCTGGCCGAGATCGTCTTCATGGCCGCGGCGATCGGCGTCTCGGTCGCCGTGTCCCGGTCGCAGCCGCCGATCCCGCAGACGCCGGAGACCGGGCAGGACACCCGCTCCGGACTGCTCGGGTTCCCGTACCCGCCGGCGCAGACCGTGCAGACCTACCTGACGCAGTGGCACATCGACTGGGTCTACCTCGCGATCGCCGTCGTCGGTGCCGGCTGGTACCTGCTGTCGGTGCGGAAGCTCGAGCAGCGCGGTGACTCGTGGCCGGTCGGCCGGACCATCGCGTGGCTGCTCGGCTGCGCACTGTTCATCTGGACCACCTCGGCGGGGCCGGCGGTCTACGGCATGGTGCACTTCTCGTCGCACATGCTCCAGCACATGCTGCTCATGATGTTCGTGCCGCTGCCGCTCGTCCTCGGCGGCCCGGTGCTCCTGGCGCTGCGCACCCTGCCGGTGCGGAACGACGGCTCCCGCGGGGCCCGTGAGTGGCTGATGCTGTTCACCCACTCGCGGTGGATGCAGTTCCTCGCGAAGCCCGCCGTCGCCGGGGTCATCTTCGCCGGCTCCCTCGTGGTGTTCTACTTCACGCCGGCGTTCCAGTACGCCATGCAGTCCCACGAGTGGCACGTCGTGATGGTCGTGCACTTCGTCTTCAGCGGGTACCTGTTCTTCTGGGTGTTCGTCGGCGTCGACCCGGGCCCGAAGCGCCCGCAGTACCCGATCCTGATCATCGCGCTCCTGGCGACCCTGGCCTTCCACGCGTTCTTCGGCGTCGCGGTGATGACCTCGCAGTCCGTCTTCGCGGCCGACTGGTTCCACGCGCTCGGCCAGACCGACGACCGGGCGCTCCTCGCCGACCAGCACACCGGTGGCGGCATCGCGTGGGGTGCGTCCGAGCTGCCGATGGTGTTCGTCGCGCTGCTCGTCGTGCGCAACTGGGTCCGGACGGACAAGCGCGACGCGAAGCGCCTCGACCGCAAGGCCGACCGCGACGGCGACGCCGACCTCAAGGCGTACAACGAGCGGCTCGCCGCGATGAGCAAGCGCGACTGACCGGGCGCGACTGAGCGGGCGGGCTCCCGCCCGACCGGCGGCAACGAGAGAGCGCACCGTGCGATCCGCACGGTGCGCTCTCTCGTTCCAGGGACGCCCCGACTACCCGCGGGCGGCCCGGGTCCGGCGGACCATCAGGAGCACGAACCCGGCCACCAGCAGCGCCACCGCGAGCGCGATGCCCGTCCAGAGCGCGACGGTCGAACCGGTGAACGCCAGTCCAGCGGCAGCCGCAGCAGCCGGGGTCGAGCTGGGCGCCGGTGTGGTCGGGACGGACGTCGGTGCGGTCGTGGTGCCCGACGTCGGGACCGGCACGACGACGACGTCCTGCACCGTCACGACGATCGTGTCCGACGTCGACCCGGCGTACACCGCGTCGCCGGAGTAGACCGCGAGGATCCGGTGACGTCCAGCGGCGAGCGTCGTGACGTCGCAGCTCGACTCCGGGAGCGTCACGGTGCACAGGACCGCGTCACCCTCGCGGAACGCGATCGTCCCCGTGGGTGCCGGCTGGCCGTCCTCGGCGCCGAGGCCGTCGACGCGCAGGGTGACCGGGTCGCCGGTCGTCACGGGCTCGGCGGAGTCCGGGGACGTCGCGGTGACGGCGGTCGGGAGCTTCGACACGACGAGCGTGCCGGTGCCCTCGGCGGTGGCGTGGTCAGCGTCGCCGAGGTAGGCCGCGGTGACGCTCGTCCGCCCGACCGCAGGAGCGGCGAGCGCGCACGTCGCCGTCCCGTCGGTGAGCTCGGCGGTGCAGAGCTCGGCGCCGGTCGCGGTGTCGGTGAACCGGACGGTGCCGGTCGGCACGCTGGCAGCGGTGGTTTCGGACGATGCGACCGTCGCACGGAGCGGCGCTTCCTCACCGACGGACACGGTGGTGTCGTCGACGGTGACCGTGGTCGCCTGCGGGGCGACCGTGACGTCACGGGTGACCGTGATCGCCTCGGCGTCGATCGACGAGACGACCGTCGAGACCGTCGCGGTGCGCGCCGCACCGGTCACGGTGAAGGGGAGCGTCAGCGTCGGCAGGTCGGTGCCGGGTGCACGGTCGGCCGCGAGCTGGTCGCAGGTGACGACCTGGCCGGAGACCGAGCACGTCCAGCCGTCGCCGGATGCGGCGTCCGCGGACGGGGTGACCCCGGTCGGGAACGTCGTCGTGGTGCGGACGGCGCGCGTCTCCGAGCCGCCATCGGCGGAGACGGTCGGGGTGACCGTGATGTCGCCGGAACCGGCGTGCGCGACGTCGGTCGTGCCTCCCGTCCGAGCGGTGAGGACCGGGACCGCACCGGCGGCGGTCGTCGCGACCAGGTCGGTGACCTCGTGCACGTCGGTCGACCCGCCGGTGCCGGCCGTGAAGCCGAAGGTGAGCTTGTACGGGTAGCCGGTCGCCGGGTCGATCCACGAGGGGTCGATGCCGGCGACGTCGCCCGCCGGGTCGAGCTTCGGCAGGTCCCCGAAGACCACCTGCTGACCGGCGCCGCGGCTCGTGAAGATCACGGCGTACTTGCCGGCAGGCACTGACACGCTCGGGGCCTGGCGGGCGGACAGGGCGGTCGTGGTCGGATTGACGACGACCTCGACGGGCACGCCCGCGGACGAGCGGTCGGGGAAGCCGTCCCCGCGCAGGGATCCGTCCGCACGGGTCACCGACTGCACGCAGTAGCCGGAGAACCCGTTGCCGGGTCCGCGGACGGTCAGCGAGTTGTTCGTACCGCCGCCACCGAGGTCGTCGACGCAGCCGGTGTAGTTGCTGGCGAACCCGCCGTAGGTGTCGAGCCCCACGCCCAGGTAGGCGTGCTCGAGACCGGGCGCCCCGCTCGGCGGGTAGGCGGCGTAGCCGAGCGAGCCACCCGTGTAGCCGGTGCGCGTCGGGACCGCGGTGTCGTACGGGTCGGTCGCCGCCAGGTAGAAGACCATCCCGTCGGCGCCGTCGCCGCCGTACTGGTACGTGGTGAAGGAGGCGTCCAGACCCTTGTCGGTCGGGACGGCCTGCGTCGACCCGACCGCGCCGATCAGCGCCTGCGACGCGGAGGTGAGCCGGAGTGCGCCGTCGCCGGCCGGGTCGCCCGCCTCGGGGCAGGTCGGGATCGCGCCCGCGTTCGTCGACTCGACGGCCGCCGCGGTGAGGCAGGCGGAGTTGCCTGAGGCGGCAGGGGTCGACGGGAGGACCCAGCCGGGGCCGGCGTCGGTGCCGCGGAAGGACTGGTCGGTGAAGGTCGTCTGCGCGGGGGCCACTGCCGAGGCCGCGCTGACGTCGGCGCCGACGAAGGCGAGGCCGGCGAGACCCGCGACGGTGAGCGCGGTGAGGATGGTCCGGGCGCGCGCGACGGCGCGCCCACGAGGTCGTTGAGCCAATGGAGCCCTGTTCTCGAGGAGGGTGTCGACGAGGAGCGTCTGCCCGGCTCGTCGACGTCGGGTCCTCACACCGTAGGGCTCGTGCGGTCTCGCGAGGTCGACACTGCGCCTGGTACCCCCGTTCTGGGGGCAGAACAGCTGTCCGGTCGGCGCCGTCCCGAGGGAGGCTCAGTCCCCGTGGACGATGCAGACGGCGTCGAGCTCCATCGACGCCTCGAGCGCAGCGGTCACGCCCGGCTCCCCCTCGGCGCCGAAGGGCGTCACCGTGTCCACCCACCACAGCGGCGTGGACAGCGCCGGGGCGTCCGGCAGGATCCGTGTGACCTCGTCGAACGAGTCGACCCGTCGGACCCCGAGCACCGTGATCACCGGGTGCGTGGCGTCCCGGCAGACCTGCAGCACCGGACCGTCGTCGAGCGCGCGGACACCCCACGCCTCGTCGTGCAGCAGCAGCGCCTCGGCCACGTCCCGGGTCTCCACCGGCCCGCGGCAGAGCAGCGTCACGTCACGCGGCACCCTGACCGCCCGTGCTCCGTCCGCCCGTGATCCGCCCAGCCGCGGCGTGCGATCCACGATCGTGCCCGTCGAGCGCGCCCTCGTCGTGCGCCGGGTCGAGGGGTGCGCCGCCGACGAGCTGCAGGAAACGGTCCTCGTCGATGCGGTCGAGGAAGGCCTCGAGCGCCTCCCACCCGTCGTCGAACCGCACGACCAGCCCGCCGCCACCGAACCCGGAGGTCGTCGTCCGCGCCGGTGGCCACTCGCCGTCGCGGTCGAGGAACTCCGCGGCCTCCGGACCGACGACGACTGCCAGCGGGGAGGGCTCCTCGTGCGCGACCGCGCGCACCAGGTGGTCGGCGTCGCCGCGGCGCTGCATCACCACGCCGAACACCGGCTCGACCTCGTCGGCGACACGGTGCACCGCGTCCAGGAGCCGCGACGCGAGTGCCGGGTCGGCGCCGTCCTCGGGGATGGTCAGCACCGCCGACATCGTCTCGACGACCACGCCGTCGAGCAGGTGCGCGGTCATCGTCGCCGAGAACCCGTCGCCGTGCGCGTACGAGGTGGAGACGTCCGGGGCCTCGTGCTTGGCGTACTGCGTCACGACCCAGCGGTCCCACGGCACCGTGAGCGGCTCGCTGGTGCCCCAGTGCGTCGGGCAGGTGCCGACGGTCTCGCACAGGGCCTCGATCGCAGCGCCGATGTCCACGGCGCGGTCGGCATGGTGCCGGAGGGTCAGGTCGATGCTGATCTGGCGGACCGAGTGCGTCGCCGCCGGGTGTCCGGGCGCCGGCGGGCCGACGAGTTCCGGCCCGCGGCGGACGAAGTCCTCGATGCCCGCCGCGGCGACGCCGGTGCGGCCGTCCCGCAGGCTGCCGTCGGGACCGTCCACGGCCCAGGCGGCGTGGTGCACGCCCAGGGCGTGCCGCAGGGCGGGGGTGACCGAGGCCTCCCGTCCGGTGCGGAGCACGACCGTGCGGCCGGACTCGGACGCACGACGCAGCAACGAGGCGAGCGACTCCGTCAGCCACACGACCGGCGATGCGGACCGGACCACGATGGCGGTGCCGACCACGTCGTCGATGAGGGGATGCCTGACCATCCGGGTCCTCCTCCGGGTAGGGCGACGGAACCCCCTGGACGGTACACACGGCCGCCGGGGCTGTCCGTCGGCGCACGGACCTCACAGGGGAGACACGGCGACGGCCGGGAGGCACGGATCGCCGCCGCCACGGACCGTGCGGCGCGCGCTCGGCTGGCATCCAGCGCAGAATCCGCTAGGCTTGCTGCGTCCCGCTGGTCGGGATGCGCGAGTGTAGTTCAATGGTAGAACTCCAGCTTCCCAAGCTGGTAGCGCGGGTTCGATTCCCGTCACTCGCTCCACGTGACCATCCTGGCCGTTCCCGGTTCGCAGGCCAGATGCGACTTCTTCCCGAGTCGTCCATGCCGTGGCTTTCGGGGTGATGTGGCTGGACCTCGGTGACAGATGCCTCTTCGGAACCACCCATGCCGTTCGCAGGGTTGCAGGTGCTGTTGCGCTGCTCCGATGAGAGCGCGCCGAGGATTCCCACGACGTGCGCGACGAAGCTCGCCCCCTCAAACCTCTGCTTCGGCGCGGTTGCCGATCCGCGCAGTACCCGCATGGGTCTCCGGGGTGAACGCGTGAACTCGCAGGCGTTCGCGCCCTCTGTCGATCAGTCCGGGCCCGTTCGGTCAGCGAGCGATGCGGACCAGAACTCGGCCGACCCGCCCCGCGTCGACGTCGTCGTGCGCCTGAGCGATCTGCTCGAGGGGAAGTACTTCCCCGACCGAGAGGCGCAGCGCGCCTTCACCCACAGCCGCGACGAGGTCGTCCATCGCTGCACGCTTCGTGGCGGGCGGGAAGTCGTCGCTGCCGAGGAACCGGACAGTCACGTTGGCGAAGAGCAGCGGCGGGAACGGCAACGAGACCCGGTCTCCACGAGCGAAGTACGTCGCGATCACCCCGTCGTTCGCGATCACGGCCGCGTCGAGATCCGCATTCGCGTCAAGAGCCACCTCCACGACGCGGTCGACACCGTCCGGTGCGATGCGACGGACCGCGGCCGCAGGATCATCATCGAGCGCGACGACGTGATCCACGTCCGGAAGACCGTCACCACCAAGATCCGATGATCGGCGAACCGTGCCGATGACGGTCGCGCCGCCCCACTGCGCGAGCTGCGCGGCGATTCCGCTGACGCCACCGCGGACCCCGTGGACGAGGACGACCTTCCCGGTCACCGGGCCGTCGCCGAACACTGCGCGGTGCGCGGTGATGCCGGGGATCCCGAGCAGCGCCGCGACGTCGTCAGGGACCGTGTCGGGCAGGAACGTGACGAGCTCCGTCGGGACGACGGTGTACTCGGCGGCGGTGCCGGACTGGCGGTACGACTGTGCGCCGTGCACGGCGACGCGGCGCCCGATCAGTTCCTCGTCGACGCCCGCGCCCACCTGGTCGACGACGCCGGCGCCGTCACTGTGCGGGATGACCTCCGGGTAGGGCATCGCTGATCCGAGCCACCCTCCACGCTTCTTCGTGTCGCCGGGGTTCACACCGGAGAACGTCACCCGGACGCGCACCTCGCCCTCGCCAGGAGCCGGGTCGGGTCGTTCCCCGAACCGCAGGACCTCGCTCGCAACACCTTGTTCGTCGTACCAGGCAGCCTTCATGACACCTTGTCCTCTCGTCAGGTGGAACGTACCTGACCACTCGAAGGTGTCCGGTAGACGCTGGGTCAGCGGACGCTCGAGGCTGTTCCGGTTGCGGGGATCTGCCGTACCTTCTGCTGCAGGGCCACGGTGAAGGCGATGGCGATGACGAGGACCGCGCTGACGAGGCCGGTGCCGACGTCGAGGCCGCCTCGGGCGGGCGGGACCGCGACGTAGTCGGCGAAGGATGCGCCGACCGGGCGGGTGAGGACGTACGCGGCCCAGAACGCCGTGACCGGCCCGAGCATCGCCGTCAGGCGCGCGAGGACGACGACGACCATCGCGGCGACGAAGACGAGGCCGCCGCCGAGGTACCCGAGGTGGAACGTGCTCGCGGCGAGGTCACCGGCCGCGGTGCCCATCGCGAACGTGGCGATCACGGCGGCCCAGTAGAAGAGCTGTCGCCGGGTGCTGGTGATCGTGTGCACGTCGACGGCACCCTCGACCCGTCGCCACAGAACGAAGACGGCGACCAGGGCGGCGAGGAAGACCGGGGTGGACACCGCGTACGGCACGCCGAGCGCGACGTGGGTGACGTCGGCAACCATCGTGCCGAACACCCCGACCATCGACACGGCGCCCCAGTACAGCCACGGCCGGTACCGACCGGCGCGGAGCTGGGCAACGAGCACGACGGCGAACACGGACGCGGTGACCAGGACCGTGGGGGCGGGGTCGAAGCGGGTGACCAGGAAGTCGGAGAGCGCCTCGCCCATCCCGGTCGTGAGCACCTTGATCAGCCAGAACGACGCGGTCGGTTCCGGGACACGGTTCCTCGTTCCGCTCCCGCCGGTCATCGGTCCCTCGCCGTTCGCTCTGCGGGTCGTGCCGCCGGCGACGTGCGCTTCCGGGCGACGTGTCGGCGGCGCAGTGCGCCGATCACGATCGGCAGGACCGACACCAGGACGATCACGATCATCAGCGCATCGATGTTGTGGGCGACGACGGGGATGCCGCCGAGCAGGACCCCGACGGCCGTCAGGCCGCAGGCCCAGGAGACGGCGCCGATCAGGTTGAACAGCAGGAAGCGCCGGTAGTGCATCTGCGCAGTTCCGGCCGCGAGCGGCACGTAGGTCCGGACGATCGGGACGAACCGCCCCAGGACCAGGCTCAGACCGCCCCACTTCGTGAAGAACGCCTCCGCTTCGTCGAGTCTGGCGGTGGTGAGGACGCGGGCGTCGTCCTTGAACAGGCGACGGCCGTAGCGCTTCCCGATCCAGTACCCGACCTGGTCGCCCGCGACGGCTGCGACGGACGCGACGAGGGCGACCTGCCATGCCGTCACGCCGAGGGTGCTGCTGATGATCGCGGCGGTGACCAGGAGGGAGTCGCCGGGCAGGAACGGGAACAGCACCCCGGACTCGATGAAGATCAGCAGCGCGATCCCGGCGAGGACGTACGGGCCGAACGCGTGCAGCACCGAGGCGGCGTCGAACAGGCTCACGGCGAGCGGAACGGTGTGGAGCACGAAGGGGCCTTTCGAGGTGGCAAGGGCCGGTGCCGCCGCCACCCGAACGGACGGCGACACCGGCGGACCGGGTCAGACGGTGAGGCGGCTGCGCTGCGCGGGTGCGGCGCGGCGGATGCGGATCACGAGGTAGCTGATGATCGCGGCGATGACGACGACGAACACGACGCTCGTCGTGATCGTCCCGACGCCCAGACCGCCGTCCTGCGGTGATGCGGAGAGCAGGTCGCCCGTGGACGCGCCGAGGGGACGGGTGAGGATGTACGCGATCCAGAAGCAGAGCACCGGCCCGCGGCGGCCGATGAACCAGACGGCGGCGGTCACTACGATCGCTCCGGCGAAGAGCAGCAGCGACGGGAAGTACCCCAGGCCGGTCTGCTCGGCGATGAGGTCGCCGGCAGCGGTGCCGAGCGCGAAGGTGAACAGGATCGCCAGCCAGTAGAACGCTTCCCGGCGGAGCGTGTCGATGCTGTGGATCGAGAGGGTGCCCTCCGTCCGGTACCAGATCGCGAACACGGCGAGCAGTGCAACGCTGAACACCGTCGTGCTGACCGCGAGCGGTACGCCGAGGCCGTCGGTGAGATCGTCGGTGACGCACGTCCCGACGATGCTGATCAGGACCACGGTGATCCAGTACAGCGGTGGCCGGTAGCTGCGGGACCGGAACTGCAGGACCAGGAACACGGCCAACGCGACCGCCATGATCAGCGTCGTCAGCGGCAGACCCAGCCCGACCGTGTCGCTGAGGAGGTCGGCGGCAGTCTCACCGACCGTGGTCGCGAGGACCTTGATGATCCAGAACGACACCGTCGGGTCGGGCACCTTGTTCGACCGTGTCCGGGTCGGCAGCGACACTGCGGGCGAGTGGGACATCGCGTTCTCCTCGTCGTGACTGGCCGCACCGCGTGGACCGCGGAACCGGCGTTGTCCTGACAGTAGGAACGGGTGCGCAAGACTCCACCAAGAATCGGCGCTGTCGCCGATTCGACGTCGCTTGGCTGTTCCTAGCCTGGTTCCTCCGATCATCAGGAGGCCGGTGCTGCGTTTCGTGAGGCAGGATCGAGCCGACACGGTGACGCCGGAACGCCTTCCCCCTCGCGTTCCGGCGTCACCCGCACGGAAGGAGCCACATGTCTGCTGGATGGCGGTCAGCGATCGCGGACGGACTGGCCAGGTGGTCGTTCCGGTCTGGTGCAGAGACCGACCCGGACCGGTTGGTGTACCGCCGGTCCGTGATCGGGATAGCGCTGCGCGTCGCGGTCGTCTCGGCGGCGCTGGTGATCGCGATCATCGTCCTGGTCGTGGCCTACGTGCTGTGGCAGCTGACCCCGAACCAGCTCCATGAACGGCCCGGCCCGACGGACGTCCACATCTACCTCGACACCATCGACCTCAGCATCGCGGTCATCGGTGTCGGCGGCCTCGCGATCGTCCTCGCCGGCGTCGCCGCGTGGCTCATCGCCCGCCGAGCAGTCCGACCGATCGCGGAAGCAGCGCGCATGCAACGCACTTTCGTCGCCGACGCCAGCCACGAACTCCGCACCCCGCTGACGGTGCTCAACGCTCGCGTCCAGCGGCTGCAGCGCATGACCCCGATCGACGACCGACGGCGTCACGTCGTGGAGGAGCTGCGCGAGGACACCCAGATCCTGATCGACATCGTCAACGACCTCCTCGAAGCCGCCGCCGGCTCCACCGACCCCGACGGGAGCGCCGACCTCCGGGCCGCGATGGACTCGGCACACCGCGACATGGACGTCCTCGCCGCAGAGAGGGGTGTGACGCTCGAGGTGGAACCGATCGATGCCCGGCTGCGGGTGTCACCGACCCAGCTGCGCCGCTGCCTCGTCGCGCTGACCGACAATGCGATCGGTCACACCCCACCGGGAGGACACGTCCGCGTCACCGCGACGACCACTGCGACCCGCACCACGATCCGCGTCGAGGACGACGGCCCCGGCATCGTCGGCATCCGACCGGCTCGGGTCTTCGACCGCTTCGCGCACGGCACCTCCGCCGGCACGGCGACGACGAACACGCGCACCGGGTACGGCATCGGGCTGGCCCTGGTCCGCGACATCGCCGTCCGAGCCGGCGGCGACGCGGTCGTCGAACACACGAACAGCAGCGGAACGGTCTTCGCGCTCCACCTGCCGACCGCGCCGGACAGCGACTTCGAACACGACCCGGAGGACCGCGCATGATGCCTCGACTCCTCCTCGTCGAGGACGACCCCCGACTCGGTCCGCTCATCGCCGACGAACTCGGCGAGCAGTGGACCGTCACGCTCTGCACGGACGGAGAATCCGCGCTCGAGACAGCCGCGAAGGAGTACTTCGACGTCATGGTGATCGACCGCCGACTCCCCGGGATCGACGGCACCACGGTGGTCGCGACCTTCCGACAGCGACGCATCAGCACCCCGATGCTCATGCTCACCGCACTCGGCGAAGTCCACGACCGTGTCTCCGGCCTCGACGCCGGCGCGAACGACTACCTGGTCAAGCCCTTCGACTTCGACGAGCTCACTGCCCGGCTCCGGGCGCTCACCCGCGACTACACCGGCGTCGGCGCCGCCATCGAGATCGGCGGGTGGGCGTTCCATCCCGACGACCACAGCATCACCTCCCCCTACAGCGGCCGGGTGATGCTGACCGAGAAGGAGACCGCCCTGCTGCGGCTGCTCGCGGGCGAACCATCCCGCGCCTTCACCCGACAGCACCTGCTCTCCGCAGTGTTCGACAACGGTGAGCAGCTCGGAACCGTTGACACCTACGTCCACTACATCCGCCGGAAGACCGACCGCGACCTCATCAGCACCATCCGTGGCGTCGGCTACCGGCTCGGCACACCCCCTTGATCGCGGATCACGAACCCTGCAAGAGGCGAGGAGCGCCTGGTCGTCCAGGAGACCTTCCTCCTCCGCTTCCGATGCGACCGCCAGCACCGCCGCCCCGGCTGCTCCGACGACAACCAACAGCAGCAGCACGGCCACGGCGACCACGATCAGCACCACGGAAACCACCTCCACGCCCCCCATCGCTGCAGCACACCAAGGAATCGCCCAGTCACGCCGGCGCGCCAGCGCGGCTGGTCGCATGATGCGGTCCAGCACGACGCCGGCCGAGGAAGTGGGCCAGTGCGGAAGGGCCGCTCTCCAAGGCATCTCGGCAGCCGATCGACCATCGGGCAGGTCCGCTCGAACCCCGTCCAAGCGGATCGATCGGCGCGCCGCAACCTGGGGGTGTCACTGACGGCGTCGGATGAGGGCCCGTGCGGCCTTGAACCAGAGGTGTGCCACCCCCACGAGCATCAGGACGTTCAGCGCCCGCACGGGAAAGCGGCCCGCCGTTGCCGTCTTCCCGAACGGAGTGAGAAGCACGAGGAGCGCCAGCACGAGTACGAACAAGCCGACGAAGAACACCGGCCAGGGCTGTGACTCATCCTTGGACTTCGAGCCTGCCAGCCGACCCCGGGCCAGCCATCAACCAGCAGAGACGGCCGGTCGTCTACAGCACGCAGATGTCGTAGCTCCTGGACGACGGACTCGTCAGGCACCGGCGTGGACGAGTTGCAGCTGGATCCTGAGCTGCAGCCCACTTTCGTCGCTCCTCACCGCCCGGGCCCACCGTGGAGTACGCCTGAGCGCCTCCGGCTCCTCCGAAGAGGACGGCGACCACCGAAGAGGACGGCGACCACGACGGTCAAGAGCACATGCGCAGCTGGACGGTACCGAGGGCCTTCCACCTCGGACCGCTTGCTGTGGGCCTTCCCGCGCACGACACCCGAGCGTCTCGGTAGCCGATCGGCTTCCGGAACACGACGTGTCCGCATTCGGCGGCTCGCGGGCAGGTCCGGGGGTCGTCGGCTTACTGTTCCTCGTAGTCAGCCAGCTCGGGGAACACCGAAGGTAACCACTGGCTCGTCAGGATCACCGTGCAGCACCTCATCTACGGATACACATCCGTGCTCGTCGGCGACACCGTTGCCGACGTCGTCCTCGAGTACGCGGCAGCGCTCAACCAGAGCCGTCTGAGCGACCTCGTCACCGTTCCGACAACGGACCATAGCGGCTACGTCTCGACAGTTCGGTTGCTGCTTGCGCCGGGGATCCCGCTCATGACCGAACCAGCTCCAGATGACGACCTCGAACACGAACACCGTGGGTACGTCGCGGAGCTCCGAACCCGGATCGTCGCGGTCCTGACTGCGAGCACTGTGCCGCCGGCCCGCACGACATGACGTGGCAGGACCCGGCTGACGAACCGACTTCCGGCGGTCCGGGCTGGGACGGAGCCCAAGACGAGGCGACGCTCGTGAAGCTGTCTCGAGCCCACAGTGCGCTCTTCGACGCTGACGCCCTCGCCCGCGTACGCCGGATGATGGACGGAACCCTCACCCGAGAGCAAGCCCGGTCTGAGATCGCGGCAAAGTACGGTCGCGCGCTACCCGACAAGTGACATCCGGGCCGTCTCGATAGCCAATCCTTGGCCGAGACGAACCCCGAGTCACCCGCAGCGGCTCAAGCTGCGCGCGCCGTAGGGTTCTCGGATGGAAGCCTCGTACGGGATCTTCATCAACGGCTCCTACGGCGTCGGCAAGACGACCGTTCTCGACCATGTCGGCAACTTGCTGGCCGCCGAGGGCCGCGCTTTCAGTCTGATCGACATCGACTGGTTCCACCGATCCTCCCCCGTCGCCGCGTTCGACCCGCGGAACCAGATCATCGAAGCGCGAAACATCGCAGCCGTGTGGGCGAACTATCAGACGGCTGGACCACGCCAGCTCGTCATGAGCGGCGTGATCGCCGAGGTGGCAGACAAGCGTCGATACTCGGAAGCTGTGGCGCTGCCGCTTCGATCGGTGCGTCTCACAGCACAGCCTCCGACCATCGAGGAGCGTCTGCGTGCACGCTACGACGCATCCCGACAGGTTGAGTTGCGCTGGCACCTCGACCGCTGGAAGCAACTCAGCGAGCGTCTCACCGAAGCAAACCCGGATGAGGTCGCGATCGCCACAGACGGGTTGAGTTCGAGCTCAGTAGCATCCCTGATCGCACGCCACTTCGGCCTCGTTGACGCGTCTCGTTAGCTGTGATGTCCAGGGACGTTGTGTCGTCGGGCGGTCGGTGACGCGCTGATCGAAGAAGGCCTCCCGGTGGTGGAGTGGAGCTGTCTAGGAACCGCTTCACCGACCAGGAGGCCTTCGTGTCCCA
>NZ_JAUCMM010000018.1:0-38155 GCF_030362975.1 Curtobacterium subtropicum | reverse complement strand
CCCCCCGGCCCCCCCCCCCCCCCCCCCCCCCCCCCCCCCCGCCACCCCACTCCCTCGCAGCCCCGCTGCAACGCAGTCCCCCGCACCACCCGCCGTTCCCCGGAGCGGCCGACCCCACAGGAGCACCAGATGAGCCAGACCGCGGCGATCCCGCTCAGCGGCACGCTCGACCGGCCGACCCTGCGCGGCCGGGCCGTCTCCCGTTCCGAGACCGTCCTCGCCTGGACCGTCGCCGCGATCGCCGCCCTGCTGCTCGCCGCCGCCGTGCTGTTCCTGTCCGCCGGCGGCCGCTGGTTCGTCGTCGAGACCCCCTCGATGGGCGAGGCAGCCCCGGTCGGCACGCTCGTGCTCGACCTGCCCGTCGACGTGGACACGCTGGCGGTCGGCGACGTCGTCTCCTTCGAGACCGACGCGAACCCCGGTGTCGTCTACACGCACCGCATCATCGGCATCGACGCGGCCGGACTGCACACCCGCGGGGACATCAACGGCGCCACCGACCCGTGGGCCCTGACCCAGCGCGACGTCATCGGCACCCCCGTCGCCCTCGTGCCGCACCTCGGCTGGCTGTTCCGCGCCGCCCCGATCCTGCTCGTCGGCACCCTGCTGATCTGGACCCTCACGAGCGCCTTCACCGACCGTGTGACGCGCACCTGCCTCCGCATCGCCGGTGGCGCCCTCACGACGTCGTACGCCGCGTTCGTCCTCAAGCCGTTCGTCAACGTCACGACGATCACGAACACCTCGAGCCCGCACGGCATCGAGGCGACGATCGTCTCCTCCGGCGTCTTCCCCGTCCGGGTCGACGCCCACGGCGGCAACTCGGTCCACCTCGTCGACGGCCAGGTCGGACGTGTCGTCATCCACGAGCTCACGGCGAACGGGCACTACCAGCTGACCTCGAACATCGACCTCGACCCGATGGGCTGGGCCGCCCTCGTCGCGGTGTGCCTCGTGCCGCTCGTGCTCTGCCTGGCGGTCGGTCGTGTCGAACCGGTGCGTGCCTCGTGACCGGCCGCCCCCTGCGCTCCCTGCGTGACGGTCGGGTCGTCGCCGCCCTGCTCGTCGTCGCCCTCGCCGTGGTCGTGCTGCTGAACCAGTTCGCCCCGACCCGCTCCGCGTACAGCGCGACGATCACGAACACCGGCAACACCGCGGCGACCGCCCCGTACTTCACGTGCGGCGCCGCAGCGCTGGCCGACGCTTCCGGTGCACTGTTCGCCTACGACCTCGACGAGGCCGCCGGGTCGCGCACCGCCGCCGACTCCTCCGGCAAGAACGCCGCGGGCACGTACCAGGGCTCCATGGCCACGACCGCGAACCCCGGGGCCTGCACCCGCGACGGCGGCACGGCCTACACGCTCAACGGGTCGACGAGCTTCGTCTCGACTCCGCGCTCGTACCAGAACCCGACGACCTTCAGCGAGGAGGTCTGGTTCCGTACGACCGTCGCGGGCGGGCTCCTCATCGGGTTCGGCAGCAACCAGGTCGCCACCTCGGGGCAGCACGACCGGCAGATCTACATCAACACCGCGGGCCAGCTCGTCTTCGGCGCGTACAACGGCACGACCCAGGTGATCACCTCGCCGAAGGCCGTGACCGACGGCGCGTGGCACCACGTCGTGTCCACGATGTCGCCGACGAACGGCATGCGCCTGTACCTGGACGGCACGCTCGTCGCGTCGAACGCCGCGTTCAAGGCACCCGAGAACTACACCGGCTACTTCCGTGTCGGCTACGACACCATCACCGGGTGGCCGGGAGCGCCGGCCAACTTCTTCTTCACCGGGCAGATGCGCTACGCCGCCGTCTACTCGACGGAACTGTCCGCGACGCAGGTCGCGAACCACTACGCCTCCGGTCGCTGACGCACCCACGGTCCGGACGGGAGGCGCGTGCTGGGGCCGCCACGCGCCTCCCGTCCGGCTCAACACCGTTGCGACCACGTGCGCCGACCGGACAGCGTGTCCCTCGATCCCCGGGACCTCCCGAGGTGTCCGGCGTAGCCAGGACCCTCACCGTCCGACCACGGGAGGAACCCACATGACCAAGGACGCGAACGCCGCCACGCAGGAGAAGCTCGGCGGGATCCTCGAGGCACGCGACTGGAGCCGCATGCACGAGGCCTGGCACGAAGACGTCGTCGACCACGACCCCGCACCCGGCCAGGCGCCCGGGCTCGCCGGCATCGTCGACTTCTGGACGGAGTTCACGACCGCGTTCCCCGACGTCACGCTCGAGGCCGACCCGCTGATCGTCACCGACGAGTACGTCACCGCGGTGTTCACGATCCACGGCACCCACACCGGGCCGTTCCAGGGCCACGAGCCCACCGGACGGTCCTTCACGGTCCGCGGCATCCAGGTGTCGAAGTTCGTCGACGGCAGGATCGCCGAGCGCTGGGGATCGACGGACCAGCAGGGCATCGAGGAGCAGCTGCAGCTCGCGACGTCCGACGCGCAGTTCGTCAGCAAGGACTGACCCGCGCCGCCGCTCCGGACGCTCCGGGTACGCTCGGGGCGTCCGGTACCAGCCGGGTCCGCCGCCGATGAAAGGCACCCGTGCGTCTCCGAGCCCTCCTCGCCACCGTCGTCGTCGCAGCGTTCGCGCCCGTCCTGCTGGTCGCCGGACCCGCATCGGCCCACGACGTGCTGGTCGCGTCCGACCCCGTCGCCGACGCAACGGTCGCGGGAGACGTGGACCACGTCCTCCTGACCCTCTCCGAACCGCCGCTCAGCGGGCTGCAGACCGGCATCGTGATCAGCGTCACCGACGCGGAGGGCGCCGAGCACACGTCCGGGGACGTCAGCGTCCAGGGCAACACCATCGCGAAGGACCTCGACGTCTCCGAGGCGGGGTCGTACCTGGTGCGGTGGCGGAGCGTCTCCGTCGACGGGCACCCGATCTCGGGCGAGTACCGGTTCCGGTCGAGCGGCCCGGCGGCGCTGGACTCGTCGACGGACTCGGGCATCGCGGAGACGCCGGCGCCGAGTGCCACGGCTGCGCCGACCGCGACCGCGCGGGCGGATGATGCGTCCGGGATCCGCGACGACATGTCCGCCACGACCGCAGCTGCACCCGCAGGCGGCCACCAGCACCACACCATCCTGCTGCTGATCGTCGCGCTGGTCGTCGTCGGGTTCGCCGGTGTCGTCGGCATCCGCGCGCTGCTGGCCCGTCGGGACGGCGTCCCGGCCGACGGCTCCGACGGGGTCGGACCGGACGGGGACGGCCCGGCAGCCGGCAGCACCGCCGAGGACGGCACGCGCCGGTGACGCGGACGGACCGGTCGCCGTCGGTCGACGCTGCCCGCGCGGCGCTCGCCGCCGTCGCCGGTCCCGGAGCAGCTCCGCTGGTCCCCGCGATGCCGACCACCGCGGACCCCCGTGCAGCGGCCGTGCTCATGCTCTTCGGCGTCCTCGACCGGGTGCCCGCCGACCGGCCGGCCGCAGCCGGTGCCGTCCACCGCGACCTCGACGTCCTGCTGCTCGCCCGGGCGTCGACGCTCCGGTCGCACCCGGGCGAGGTCGCCTTCCCCGGAGGACGCATCGACCCCGGCGACGCGGACGCCTCCGCGGCGGCCCTGCGCGAGGCCCGCGAGGAGACCGGGCTCGACCCCTCCGGCGTCGAGGTCCTCGGGACCCTGCCCGCCGTACCGCTCGCCCACTCGAACCACCTGGTGCGGCCCGTGCTCGGGTGGTGGCGCGACCCGACGCCCGTGCGGGTCGTCGACCAGCGGGAGTCCGCCGCGGTGTTCCGGACGCCGGTGGCCGAGCTGCTCGACCCCGCGAACCGCGGCGTGACGGTCCTGCGGCGGGGCGGTCAGGAGTGGCGCGGGCCGGCCTTCACGGTACGGTCGGACCAGGGCGTGCACACGCTCTGGGGGTTCACCGCGATGCTCCTCGACGCGCTCTTCGACCGACTCGGCTGGACGGAGCCGTGGGACGCCGTGCACGAGCTCCCCCTGCCGTCCGAGCGGTGACCGAGCGCTGACCGGGCGTCGTAGGGTCGGGGCATGACCGTCGTCGCCCTGGTGCTCGCCGCCCTCGCCGCGCTCCTGCACGTGTACATCTTCGTGCTCGAGTCCGTCCTCTGGACCACCCCGCGCGCGCGGAACACCTTCGGCACGTCGGAGCAGGAGGCCGCCGCCACCCGCTCGCTCGCGTACAACCAGGGCTTCTACAACCTGTTCCTCGCCGTGCTCGTGCTGGTCGGCATCGTCGTCGTCGCGTCCGGTGGGACCGCGGTGGGGCTGACGCTCGTCGTCGCCGGCACCGGGAGCATGCTGGCCGCCGCACTGGTGCTGTTCACGAGCGACGCGACGAAGCGCCGTGCCGCGAGCACCCAGGGCGCCCTGCCGCTCCTGGCGCTGGTCGCGCTCGGGATCGCCGCGCTGGTCTAGACGAGCTCGGCGAGCAGGGTCTCGACGCGCTGCCGGACCGCGTCGCGCACCGGACGGACCTGCTCGATCGGCAGACCCGCGGGATCGGTGAGCGCCCAGTCCTCGTAGCGCTTGCCCGGGAACACCGGGCAGGCGTCGCCGCAGCCCATGGTCACGACGACGTCCGCCTGACGGACCGCGTCGGTGGTCAGGACGGCGGGCTGCTCCCCCGCGATGTCGATGCCCTCCTCGGCCATGGCCTGCACCGCGACCGCGTTGATCCGGTCGGCGGGCTCCGACCCTGCCGAGAACACGTCGACGCGGTCACCCGCCAGGTGCCGCAGCCACCCGGCCGCCATCTGGGAGCGGCCGGCGTTGTGGACGCAGACGAACAGGACGGCGGGCTTCTGGTCGGGCACGGTGACTCCGGAGGTCGGGGCGACGGGTGTGGCCATCCTGCCGCACCGAGGTGAACGGTCGGCTGGGTCGGCGGACCCGCAGCAGACGGGGAGCGAACGGGCCGGTCGGCGGACGGGAGGCCCGTGGCGGGCAGCCGCCGCGCCTCCAGGCCGTCCCGTGGCCGGTGCCGGATCGTGACCCACGCGCGCGGACCGGTGCGGTAGCGTCCGCGGGGTGATCGTGTGGATCAACGGCACCCACGGGGCCGGCAAGACGACGACGGCGCGTCTGCTGCAGCCGATGCTGCCCGACGCCCACGTGCTCGACCCCGAGAAGATCGGCGAGGTCCTGATGGACGTCCGGCCGCCGCTGCCGGACCACGGTGACTTCCAGCACTGGGACCCGTGGCGGCCGCTCGTCGTCGAGACGGCGCGTCGGGTGCTCGACCAGGTCGGTGGCACCCTGGTGATGCCGCAGACGGTGCTGGTCGAGGCCTACTGGCGGGAGATCGCCGACGGGTTCGCGCGGTACGGGATCCCGGTGCGGCACGTCGTGCTGCATGCCGACCAGGACACCCTGCGTCGCCGGATCGAGGACGACGCGGTCGTCGGGTACTCGACGTTCCGGATGAGCCGGCTCGCACCGTACGCCGAGGCCGCGGACGGCTGGTTGCACGAGGCCGCCGAGGTCGTCTCCACCGTCGACCGCACGCCCGAGCAGGTCGCCCGGGGCATCGCCGACGGTCAGTCGGCAGCGGTCGCCGCGGTCCCGACCGTCACGGGCTGACAGCGGGGGCACCACCACACCCGTCGGGGCGCGGAGCCGACCACCTCGACGTCGTCGCGGGCACGCACCCGCGTCCCGCAGCGCAGGCACGGTCGACCGGCCCGGCCGACGACCCAGTGGCGCTCACCGCGACGGAGCACTCCCGTCGTCACCTGGTACGCGTCGGGCGTGGTCGCGGAGTGGCGGAGCATGCGCTGCGCCGTGTCGAGCAGCGCCCCGACGTCGACGGTGCCGACCGGCCGATCCGGGTGCAGCCCGCGGACGAAGCCCAGCTCGTTCGCCCAGAGGTTGCCGAGCCCCGCCACGCGCCGCTGGTCGAGCAGGACGGTGCGCACGGGCAGGTCGGGGTCGGCGGTGCAGCGGCGGAGGGCCTCGTCGCGGTCGAAGTCCTCGTGCAGCAGGTCCGGGCCGAGGTGCCCGACAGCCAGGTGTTCGTCGCGGGTGGGGAGCAGCTCGACCACGGGCAGCGCGATCCCCCATACCGTGCGACCGTCGTCGAGGGCCATCCGCACCCGAGCGTCACGTGCGGCGTGCACGGGCAGGCGCTTCCCGGTGCCCGTCGTCGTCCACGAGCCGGTCATCCGCATGTGGGTGTGCAGCGTGCTGCCGTCGTCGAACCGGGTCAGGAGGTGCTTGCCGTGGGTCGCGTGCTCGACGATGCGTCGGCCGCCGAGCGCGGTGCCGGCGTCGGCGCCCCCGCGCAGCTCACCGCGGGCGACCAGGGCACCGTCCACGGCCCGGAGGCGCGCTGCCAGGCGGTGGACGGAGTCACCCTCGGGCATGTCGTCACGCTAGACGCGGCCACCGACAGCGGCACCGGCGCGCCGTCACGGACCCGCGTCACGCCGCCGCGGGCTGCTCCCGCAGTGCCGGGCAGTGCTCGGCGGTCGGGTGCTCGGTGATCGCGATCACCTCGTCGAGCCGGTCCCGGGCGGCCTCGAGCTCCGCGAGCTGTGCGGTGATGCGGTCGCGCTCGGCCACGAGCAGCGCGAACGACTCCGGGGTCGCCACCCCCGCGTCGACGCACGGCAGCAGCTGCACGATGGTGCGGCTCGGCAGCCCGGCGGCGAAGAGCTGCTGCACGAGCCGCACCCGCTCGACGGATGACGGAGCGTAGGACCGCTGGCCGCCCGCGGTCCGCTCCGCCGTGAGCAGTCCCTGCTCCTCGTAGTACCGCAGCGAGCGCACGCTCGCCCCGGTCGCCGCCGCGAGGTCACCGATCCGCATGACTTCTCCGATCTGCACTTGCACCTGACACCGATGTGAGGTCCTACCGTAGCCGAGCCGCCGCGGGAAGTGCCCGCCCGGCAGGAGGACACCATGGACATCGCCGGATCCGTCGCACTCGTCACCGGGTCGAACCGGGGCATCGGCCGCCGCTTCGTCACGCAGCTGCTCGAGCGCGGCGCGTCGAAGGTCTACGCGACCGCCCGCCGCCCCGAGCTCGTCGACGTCGAGGGCGTCGAGGTGCTGCCGCTCGACATCACCGATGAGGCGTCCGTCGCCGCCGCGGCAGCCGCCGCACAGGACGTCACGCTGCTCGTCAACAACGCGGGGATCGCGACCACCGGGTCACTGCTCCGCGACGACCTGACCGACGCCCGTCGCGAGATGGACACGCACTACTGGGGCACGCTCTCGGTGCTGCGGGCGTTCACGCCAGTCATCGAGCGGAACGGCGGCGGTGCGGTCGTGAACGTGCTGTCGGCGCTGTCGTGGTTCGTGTACCCGGGGTCCGGCGCGTACGCGGCGGCGAAGGCAGCGGAGTGGAACCTGACCAACGCCGTGCGCCTCGAGCTCGCCGGGTCGGGGATCGCCGTGCAGGGGCTGCACCTCGGCGCAGCCGACACCGACATCATGGCCGGGTACGAGGGGTCGATGGTCGATCCCGCCGACGTCGCTCGGGCCTCGCTCGACGGGGTGGAGCAGGGGGTCGCCGAGGTCCTGGTGGATGAGTGGAGCCGCGGGGTGAAGGCGTCGCTGCAGGGGCGGCCGGAGTCGTTCTACGCGCAGTTCGCCTGAACCGGACGGGAGGCGCGGTGCCAGCCGGCACCGCGCCTCCCGTCCGTCACCGGGTCACGTCAGGACCGCGGCTGCGCCTCCTGAGCGTCCGCTGCTGCGTCGGCCGGCGCCGGGTCGAGGCTGGCGTCGACGCCGGGGTCCGGCGAGACGGACTCTGGGTGCACCGGGAACGCGTCCGGCGAGGTGCTGACCGTGCCGATGGTCGATCGGCTGCTCCCACGACCGCCGCGGAGCCGCCGCACCAGGTCCCAGGGACGTGCGGTCTGCCGCTGCTCGGGAGCGTCGACCTCGAGCCCGTAGTACGCACCGACGTGCTCGAGCAGCACCTCGCGCTCCGCCTTGTCGTACGCCCGGCGCTCGCGGTTGAACGCGATCACCGTGGACCAGCAGGTCATCAGCAGCACGATGCTGAAGGGCAGCGCGGTGGTGATCGCCGCCGTCTTCAGGGCGTTCAACCCGCCCGTCAGGAGCAGTGCGACGGCGAGCAGTGCGGCCACCACCGCGAAGAACACGCGCAGCCAGTTCTTCGGCTCGATGTCGCCACCCGACGCGATCATCGCCATGACGAGTGACCCCGAGTCCGAGGACGTCACGAAGAACACGCCGATGAGCAGGATCGCGCCGAAGGTCAGCACGACGCCGGCGGGCAGGTCGGCGAGGAGTGTGAAGAGCGAGCCCTCGACGTCGACCGACCCGTCCGCGCCGACGAGGCCGCCCGCGCCGTCCGTCTCCTGGTGGATGGCTGCACCACCGAGGACGGCGAACCAGAGGAAGGTCAGGGCCGTCGGCACGAGCAGCACGCCGAAGACGAACTCACGCACGGTGCGGCCGCGCGAGATGCGTGCGATGAAGATGCCGACGAAGGGGGCCCACGACATCCACCAGCCCCAGTAGAACGTCGTCCAGGCGCCCTGCCACTCCTCGCCGGCCGCACCCTGCTGCGCGGTCACGTTGAAGGAGAGGCCGACGACGTTCTGCAGGTAGGCGCCGATCGACTGCACGAAGTCACGCAGCAGGAACTGCGTGGGGCCGACGATCAGGATGAAGAGCAGCAGCGCCGCCGCGAGGATGAGGTTGAAGTTCGACAGGATCTTCATGCCCTTGGTCACACCGGTGACCAGGGAGACGATCGTCACCGCCGTGATGACCGCGATGATGGCGATCTGGCTGACCGTGCTGCTCTCGGCGAGACCGGCGGCCTCGAGTCCGGCGCCGATCTGGATGACGCCGAGGCCGAGCGAGGTCGCGACGCCGAACAGCGTGCCGATCAGGGCGATCACGTCGATGAGGTTGCCCCACCCGCCGCGGACGCGGTTGCCGAGCAGCGGTTCGAGTGCCCACCGGATCGAGACCGGACGGCCGCGACGGTGGATCGCGTAGGCCAGGGCGAGGCCGAGGACGACGTAGATGGCCCAGGCGTGCAGGCCCCAGTGCAGGAAGGTCTGGGTCATCGCCTGCTGGGCGAGCTGATTCTCGGTGCCCGTCACGCCGGGCCGGGGCGAGGCGAAGTGGCTGAGCGGCTCGGAGACACCGTAGAAGACGAGTCCGATGCCCATGCCCGCCGCGAAGAGCAGGGCGAACCACGAGCCGGTGGAGAACTCGGGCTCGTCCTGGTCCTTGCCGAGCTTGATGTCGCCGTACTTCGAGAACCCGACGAACAGCGAGAACCCGACGAAGAACGCCGCGATGAGCACGTAGTACCAGCTGAAGTTGCGGACGATGCCGCTCTGCAGCGCGGTGAAGACGGCCTCGGCGGACGACGGCGCGATGAGGGTCCAGGCGACGAAGCCGAGCACGACGACGGCGGCCGGCCAGAAGACCCAGCGTGCGAGCTCGGGGGTGGTGCGGACCGGCTGCCCAGGGCGGAGCTGGTCGGTGGATGAGGCTGGTGGTCTGGTCGTGGCCATCGGTCCATGGTGCCTGATGTGCTGTGGTTCCGTTCAGGTAGGCGGCCCGCCGTCGGCATCATCACGCCGACCCCGCGGCACGGCCACGAGTCCGCGTCGATGCCCAGGTGCCTGCTGTTCGAGTCGCTCCGCCAGCCTGTCAGCGGCACGCTCGACGAGCGGTTGCCCGGCGCCGTAGTGCCCGACGGTCGCGAAGAGTCCGGCCACCAGGTCCTCGGGCGACGGCCAGTGCTGCAGGACCCGCTGCGTGCCGTCCGGCCCGAGCAGCGCCGTCACGGCGCTCCGGTCGCGCCAGAGCGGCACCAGGACCGGCGTCGCCATGTCCAGGGCACTGACCGCCGTGTACGGGTCGTTCGAGCCGGACGCCAGACCGCGGACGGCGATCTCGACGAGCTGCTGGAGGGCGAACTCGACGTCCTGCACGGGCGTCCGGGCAGTGCCGAGGACCACCGCGGCGCGGAGGGTCCGCGCGGCCGCCGCGTCGATCTTCGGGGTGCTGTCGTCGTCGCGCGATCGGTCGGCCTGGTCCCCGTCAGCGCGGACGCGCACGCGCACCACGACGTCGCCCTGGATGACGTACCGGCCCGGGGTCGCGACGACGTCCACCAGACGGTCGTTGCGGACCGTCCATGCCGTCAGCGTCCGCCACTCCACCGACTGCACGTAGCCGTCGGATGCCGCCCGGACCGCGTACCACCCGTCCTCGGGGACGATCACGGGCTCGATCGTCCGTCGCTCGTCGTCGCCGTCCCGGTAGGCCTCGTCGACCGCAGCGCGCAGGTCGGTCTGCACCTGCCGTTGCAGCGACGTGATCTGCGTGCTCGACGCGATGTGGTGGATGAAGAAGACGAGCACGCCGACGTCGAGCACGGCGAGCAGGACCGCGACGTGGATGGCGACGACGGGCACGAACGCGTCGCCGTCGTCCACGTCCGTGTGCACGGTCCGCAGCACGACCATCGCGTAGAGGAACGTCGAGGTGAACGCCGCGAGCACGAGTTGGTTCGCCCGGTCCGCCGTGAAGTTCCGCACGAGCCGCGGTCCGTACGTCGACGACGTGGTCGCGAGGACCGAGATCGTGATCGAGAACGAGGTCCCGGCGACCGTGAGCATGGCCGTGCCGATCGTCGTCAGGATCGACCGACCACCGCCGGCGCTCAGGGCGTCGAGGAACGGCACCGCCGGCACCTGCCCGTCCAGGACCTCGCGGTCGAGCGTGACGAGCAGCTGCGCGACGACGATCGCCACGACCCCGAGCAGGGCGGGCAGGAACCAGAACGACTCGCGGACGCGGACGAGCAGCGCGTGCATCAGCAGGGCCGACCCGACCGGTCCGTCACCGACATCCGCGCGCTACCGCTGCTGCAGGAACTCGGCGATCGCCGTGCCACCGCCGTTGAAGCGGAACGTGCGGCCGGCGGTCGACGGGTCCTCGACGACGTCGGCGACCACGTGCGCCACGTCGCCACGAGGGACCTGCGTGGCCGAACCGTCCCAGTCCACCGACCCGGTCGGCTCGTCGTCGGTCAGCGTGCTCGGCGCGACGACCGTCCACTGCAGCCCGGAGTCGCGGAGCACCGCGTCGGCGATCATCTTCGACTGCGCGTAGGCGAAGAAGTCCTGGTCCTGCGGGATCCCGTGGTCGAGCGTCGACCCGGACCACGACACCATCACGTACCGGTCCACCCCGGCCTGCGCGGCACCCTGCACGGAGAGCACGGCGGCGTCGCGGTCGATCGCCCAGGTGCGGTCCGCGGACCCGCCACCGGCGCCGGCCGACCAGACGACGGCGTCGTGCCCGCGGATCAGGTCGGCGAAGTCGGTGAGCGACTGCTCCTGCACGTCGGCGACGCGGGGCTCGCCGCCGTGCGCGCGGACCTCGTCCTGCTGGTCCGGGTTGCGGATCACCGACGTGACACTGTGGCCGCGCTCGGTGAGGATGCGGGTGGCGAGGAGTGCGACCTTGCCGTGGCCGCCGAACAGGATGACGTTGCTCATGGCCCGGACGGTACGCGGCACGGCTCGGAGGGGGCAGCGGCGGTCCGTCCCCCAGCGCCCGGCGAGTACCGTCCGAGCGGACACGACGTCCGAGCGGACTCGACAGGAGAACCATGAGCAAGCACGACGAGCAGCACACCCTGGTCCGGACCCTGGCACTCGGGTTCCTCAGCGGCGGACGGAGCAGCACCCCGCTGGCCGTCCTCGCGCTGAACCACGACAACAAGGCCGTGCAGGGTGACTGGCAGCAGTGGAAGGTCTTCAGTACGCCGCTCGGTCGCGGCCTGCTCGTCGCGTCGGCCATCGGTGAGCTCATCGGTGACAAGTCCCCGAAGGCGCCCGCCCGCATCTCGCCGCTCGGCCTGATCGGCCGCATCGGTGCCGGTGCGTTCGCCGGCGCCGCGCTCGGGACGACCGGTCGTCGCGACCTGCGCCTCGAGGGCGCGATCCTCGGTGGCGTCGGCGCGATCGTCGGCAGCTTCGCCGGGTGGGCCGCCCGCAAGCTCCTGAGCAGCACGGGACTGCCCGACCCGGTCGGCGCGCTCGCCGAGGACGCCGCGGTCATCGCCGGTTCTGTCAAGGCGGTCAGCGGGTCCTAGGCCCGACCAACCCAAGGACGGGAGGCCCGTGGCGGACGCGCCACGGGCCTCCCGTCCGTCGGTGCTCCCGTCCGTCTGCGGTCCCGTCCGTCCTCGGTCTGGTCACGTCGGGCCTGATCCGGCCCGTTCCGCGTCGCGTCCACCGGGGAGCACCGCCAGGGCCTGCCGCGCACGGATGCACGCGCCTAGCGTGGCCCGCATGGACATCGTCGTCATCGGAGCCACCGGCCACATCGGCACCTTCCTGGTCCCCCGCCTCGTCCGTGCCGGCCACCGCGTCACCGTCGTGACGCGCGGCACCAGCACCCCGTACGCGGACGCCCCCGAGTGGGAGCAGGTCGACCGGATCGCCGCCGACCGTGAGCAGGAGGACCGCGACGGCACCTTCGGCGACCGCATCGCCGCGCTCGGTGCCGAGGCCGTCGTCGACCTCGTCTGCTTCACGCGCGACTCCGCCGAGCAGCTCGT
Source organism: Curtobacterium subtropicum (assembly GCF_030362975.1). NCBI lineage: Bacteria > Bacillati > Actinomycetota > Actinomycetes > Micrococcales > Microbacteriaceae > Curtobacterium > Curtobacterium subtropicum. The sequence goes on along the minus strand of NZ_JAUCMM010000018.1, from coordinate 25,595 downwards.
CCGGGCCCTCCGCGGCAGCCGCACCCACCTCGTGCACTGCGGCTCGATCTGGCGCGCCGGCGTCTCGCACGTCCTGCCGATCACCGAGGAGACCGCCACCCCGCCGTTCGGTGAGTACGGCACGCAGAAGGACGCGATCGCCCGGATGCTGCAGCAGGAGACCGCCGATGGTGGTGTCACGACGACGTCGATCCACCCCGGGCACATCAGCGGTCCGGGCTGGATGCCGATCGGCCCGCTCGGCAACCTCGACCCGTCGGTCATCAGGCGGCTGGCCACCGGCGAGACCGTCGAGGTCCCCGGCCTCGGCGCGGAGTCGATGGCCCACGTGCACGCCGACGACGTCGCGCAGCTCTTCCAGCTGGCGGTCGAGCAGCGCGACGCCGCAGCAGGACGGGCCTTCTTCGCGACGGCGCCGACCGCGCTCACGGTGCGCGGGTACGCCCACCTGGTCGCGTCGTGGGCCGGCCGGGAGGCACGGCTCGAGTCCGTCAGCTGGGACCGGTTCCGCGAGACCACGGCGCCCGAGCACGCCGACGCGAGCTGGGAGCACCTGTCCCGCAGTCAGGTCTTCAGCACCGAGGAGCCGCAGCGGGTGCTCGGCTACGCGCCGGCGTACACGGCGTCGGAGACGGTCCGCGACGCACTGCGGTGGCAGGCGGCGCACGGCGACCTCGACGTCCCGGAGACGTTCCGGCCCTGAGCCGGCCGTCAGCTCGACGCGGGGTGCTCCGGGAGCGCGAGCGCCCCGCGCCGGTGCACGGCCCACACCGTCGTCGCGAAGCCGGTGAGCACGGCGGCGCCGACCGTCACCGCGGTCCAGCCACCCAGGTTCCAGAGCACGCCGGCGACGGCTGACCCGACCGCACCGCCGGCGAAGTTCCCGGTGACGAACGCCGTGTTGAGCCGGCTGCGTGCCGCAGGATCGATCGCGAACAGCCGCGTCTGGTTCAGCACGTTCGCTCCCTGCACCCCGACGTCGAGCAGCAGCACCGCGACGAGCACGACCACGATCGACCGCGCCCCGAGGCCGGCGACCACCAGCGACACGAGCACCAGCACGAGCGCGGCACCCGTGACCGGGACCGACCAGCCACGGTCGTGCAGCCGCCCGACGCGCTGCGCCGCCACCGCCCCGACGAGCCCGACCAGGCCGACGGCACCGATGGCCGTGGTGGAGTACCCGAACGGTGCGCCGCTGAGCAGGAACGTCAGCGCCGTCCAGAACATGGTGAACACGGCGAACACCGACGCGCTGACGACGAGCGTCACGCGGACCGCCCGGTGCGCCCGCACGACGCCGACCACCGACGCGATGAGCTGCGGGTACCGCATCCGCTCGCGCCGTGGCAGACGCGGGACCGCCCGCGCGAGCAGGAACGCCAGCACGACCGCGACCGCCGCGGCGAGGACGTACACGCTCCGCCACCCGGCGAGCTCGGCGACGACGCCGCTGACCGTGCGGGACAGCAGGATGCCGGTGAGCACCCCGGACGCGATCGTCCCGACCACCCGGCCGCGTGACGCCGGGTCGGCCAGGTCGCCCGCGAGCGGGATGAGGAGCTGCCCGGCGACCGTCGTGGCCCCGACCAGCGCGAGTGCCACCAGCAGTGCGGTGAACCCCGGGGCGAGCGCGGCGGCGAGCAGGGCGACTGCCGAGGCCGCGAGCACGCCCGGGACCAGCCGTCGCCGGTCGACGACGTCGCCGAGCGGGACGAGCAGCAGGATCCCGAGCGCGTAGCCGACCTGCGTCAGCGTGACGAGGAGCCCCGCGAGCCCGGACGAGGTGCCCAGCTCGGCGGCGATGTCGTCGAGCAGCGGTTGCGCCCAGTACAGGTTGCCGACCGCTGCACCGCCGGCGACGGCGAAGAGCAGCGTCCGACCACGCGTCATCGTCGCCGGAGGGGTCTCCTCGCTCATCGGCCGGCGCCGTGGTCGGCGTCGTGGCCACGGCGGAGGAGCAGGCCGATCGCCCACGGACCGTCCTGCAGGCGGACGGCCGCCTCGGCGAGGACCCGCTGCTCGTGTGCCCGGTCCCGGGTGAGCTCGTGGACCTCCTGCTCGGCCTGCCACCGGAAGCGCAGGCGTGCCCACGGCCCCGGACGCCGGGACAGCGGTGTGGCGACGGCGGAGGTGTCGGTCACGCGAGCTCCTGTTCCGTCGCGTCGGCAGCAGTCCGGCCGGTCGTCGGTCCGGCCGCCGGGCCCGTCGCCCTGCCGGTCGCTCGCTCTGCGATCCGCTCCGTCGCGGCCCAGGACGCGAGCACCCGCAGTGCGTCGGCGCTCGCGCTGCCCGGGGTCGCCGGGTAGATGGTCAGCGAGAGGCCTGGGTCCTCGGTGAGCTCCAACGACTGGAAGTGCAGCTCGATCGGTCCGACCACCGCGTGCCGGAAGGCCTTGACGCCCGCGTAGTGCCGACGGACGTCGTGCGCCGCCCACAGTGCGCGGAACGCGTCACTCCGGACGGACAGCTCCCCGACGAGCGCGGCGAGGCCCCGGTCGCCCGGCGTCCGTCCGGCTTCGCGTCGCAGGATCGCGACGTTCGTGTGCGCTGCGCGCTCCCAGTCCTGGTAGAAGTCGCGCGCCCGTGCATCGAGGAAGATGTACCGCGCGAAGTTCATGGGCCGGTCGCCCGTCACGATCTCGGCGTGCAGCGCCCAGCCGAGCGTGTTCGCGGCCACGATGTCCTGTCGGTTGTCCACGATCACCGCTGGGGCGTCGGTCACGACGTCGAGCAGGTACTGCAGCTCCGGCCGGACGGCGGCGACCGGGACGGTCATGCCCGCACGTCGCGGTGTCGCGTTCTGGTGCCGGGCGAGGTCGCGCAGGTGCTCGTGCTCGGCGGCGTCGAGACACAGCGCGGTGGCGATGGCGTCCAGCACGCTGTCGGACACCCCCTGCAGGTTCCCGCGCTCGAGGCGCGTGTAGTAGTCGATGCTCACACCGGCCAGGCGGGAGACCTCCTCGCGCCGCAGGCCCGGGACGCGCCGGCGGGTGCCGAAGGTCGGGATGCCGACCTGCTCCGGGGTGATGCGCGCGCGACGGCTGGACAAGAAGTCGCGGGCTTCGTCACGGTGGTCCATGCGCTCCACGGTACGGCCGCGCCGCATCCGGAACGAGGTGCTGCCGGAACCCCCGTCAGCGCGCAGTCGTCAGCGGCACGGACAGGATCCGGTCGTCGCCGTCGCGGGGGTCGCCCCGGCCGTCGGTGTTGTTCGTCACGAACCACAACGTGTCGTCGGGCCCGGGCAGCACCGTGCGGATGCGCCCGTGCTCGCCCTGGAAGTACACGGTCGAGCTCGACGGGTCGGACGCCGGGACGGCGCGGACGGACTCCCCCTTGAGGTTCGCGATGAAGACGGTGTCGCCGATCACGGTCAGGCCGCTCGGGGACGCGTCGTCGGTCGGCCACTGCTGCACCGGGTCGACGAACCCGCGGTCCTCGCCACCGGTGCCCTCGACCTCGGGCCACCCGTGGTTCTTCCCCGGCTCGATGACGTTGAGCTCGTCGAAGCGGTTCTCCCCGAACTCCGCCGCGAACATCGTGCCGTCCTCGGCCCAGCCCATGCCCTGCACGTTCCGGTGCCCGAGCGACCAGACGGGCGACCCCGCGAACGGGTTGTCGTCGGGAACCTCGCCGTCCGGGGTCAGGCGCAGGATCTTGCCCGCCAGGGAGTCGCGGTCCTGCGCCTCGGACCGCTGCCCCGCGTCGCCGACGCTCGCGTAGAGCATGCCGTCCGGGCCGAAGGCGATGCGCCCGCCGTCGTGGAAGGTGTTCGCGGGCAGCCCGTCGATCACGGTGGTCGCCTCGCCGAGCCGGTAGGAGCCGGTGTCCCCGGTCAGGTCGTAGCGCTCGATCCGGTTGCCGTCCTCGGCGGTCGAGTACACGAACAGGTCGTCGTCGTGCAGTGCGAGGCCGAGGAGCCCGCCCTCGCCGCCGTGCCGGACACCCGCGACCTTCCCGACCTCGCGGGTCGAGCCGTCCGCCGCGAGCTCGAGCACCCGTGCCGAGTCCCGTTCGCTGACGAACGCATCGCCGTCGTCGCCGACCGGGACCACCGACCAGGGCGCCTCGAGGCCGGAGACCACCTCTGTGGTCTGCCCGTCGGGTGCGAGCTGCCCCGCGGCGAGGTCGGCCGGCGGGCTCGCGGTGCTGCGCTGCCCGGCGGAGTCGTCCGGACCGGTCGCCGCCCGGTCGTCGGAGCAGGCGGTCAGGCCGAGGGCGGCCACGGCGGCCAGTCCGACGGCGGACCAGGTGCGGCGGCTGCGGCGGGCGCGGGCGCGGGTGCCGGCGCCGGTGGTGCGGGTGGTGTCCACGGTGATCCTCCCGGGTCGTGGGTCGAGTCCACACGGCGCCGTCGGGAAACGGCTGGGGGTTCCCGGCGGAACCCCTCACCACTGCGCACCCCGGCCTACCGTCGGTCGCACACCCACGGAAGGACCACCGCATGACCACCATCGCCATCGTCGGCGCCGGCAAGGGCCTCGGGCTCGCCGTCGCGGACCGCTTCGGACGTGAGGGCTTCGACGTCGCCCTGATCTCCCGCAACCAGGACCGGCTCGACTCGCTCGCCGCCGAGCTCCGGTCGTCCGGGTACCGCGCGCAGGGGTTCGCCGCGAACGTCCGCGACGGGGACTCGCTCCGCGCCGCGCTCGAGGCCGCCACCGAGCAGCTCGGCCCGATCGAGGTGCTGCAGTACAGCCCGCTGCCCGCGAAGGAGTACATGCGCCCCGTGCTCGAGACCACCGCCGAGGACCTCGTCGGGCCGATCGAGTTCTCGGTCTACGGCTCGGTGAACGCCGTGCGCCAGGTGCTGCCGGGCATGCGCGCGATCGGCACGGGCACGATCCTGTTCGTCAACGGCGGCAGCGCCGTCCGACCGGGCGCGCGGGTCACCGGTACCTCGGTCGCCTTCGCCGGCGAGAGCGCCTACGCGCAGCTCCTGCACGACGCCGTCGCCGAGGAGCACGTGCACGTCGGCCAGCTGATCATCCCGTTCGGCATCGACGACGGGCAGGACGACCACTCGTCGGCCGCGGTCGCCGAACGACTCTGGACGATGCACACCGAGCGCGGGGACTTCCGGACGTACGCCGAGCCGCTGCCGGAGTGACCCGGCGGAGGTGCCTAGCGCGCGGTGCGCTCGATCGCCGCGGCCATCGCTTCCGCGACCGAGCGGTTCGCCTCGGCGGTCGGGTGGATGCCGTCCGGCGAGGTACCGGGCAGGTACGCGCCGTCCGCCGCCCGGAGTGACCGGAACGGGTCGACGAACCCCCAGCCGTGGGAATCGGCGTCGGCGTGGAGGGCGTCGGTCAGGACGATCTGCCCCGAGCGGCGGTCGGCGCCCCAGCGGCTCCACGTCCAGTCGGACGGCGGCCCGGCGACGACGAGCACCCGCCCGGCGCCGACCTTGCGGACGATCGCGTCGACGTTCGCGATCGTGCGGTCCAGCGGGATCGCCTGGTTGACGTCGTTCGTCCCCAGATCGACCACGAGCACCCGGGCCTGCGGCACCGGACCGATCTCGGCGAGCACCTGGTCGGCGCGGTACCCGCTGTGCGCGTACCCGCCGACGGCGTGCAGCCGGTCGTCGCCCTCGAGCTGGTGCAGCCACGAGTCGGGGCGCGCGGTGATCGAGTCCCCCGCGTACGCGAACGGCACCGCGTCGGCCAGCGCCGGGGTGTCGAGCGCACCGGAGACCACCTGGTCCGGGGTGCTCGGACGCGGCAGATCGGCCTTCTGCTCCACACGGGACGCCGCTGCGGTCGCGACGGGCCGGTCCTCGGCGCTCGCCGTGTGGGGGGCGGCGACGACGAGGACGCCGGCCCCGACGAGGCAGGCTGCGGAGACGATGCTCGCGACGAGGGCGAGGCGGGTGGTACGGGTCACGGGTACAGGTATCCCCCGGATCGCCGTCGAGCGCCAGTCCCCCCACCTGGGGAACGTGCGGTCCGGCTGAGGGTCCTCGTGGTCGTTCACAGGTTCGCGGCCGCCGTCGGTCTCGTCCTCAGTGCGCACGACGCACCGCCACCCGGCGTCCCCGGCCGGCGGTCAGCCAGGTCCCGGCCGTCACGACGAGCGGGAGGCCCAGGGCGAGCAGCGCCAGCACCGGCCAGTCCGCCACGGACGGCAGGTGCGTGGTCCCCGTCGGGCCGCCGTCGAACCGCAGGGTGAGCGCCCGGATCGGCAGCAACCCGAGCAGGGTGCCGACGACCGCGCCGACCGTGGTGAGGATCGCCGCCTGCCACGCCGACACCCGTCGACGCAGGACCGGTTCGGCCCCGATCGCGTCGAGGACCTCGTCGTCGCGACGACCGTCAGACCGAGCGAGTCCGACGGCGACCGCTGTGGCACCGATCGTCACCGCCGCGGCGAGGGCGAGCACGAGCGCCTGCACCGTCGCCTGCTCGTCGACCGGTCCGCGTTCGTAGGCGATCGACACGGTGCTCTGGAGGTCGCGATCGGTTCCACCCGTGCCCTCCCACGCCGAGTACAGCGCGTCGTAGCCTGCAGGGGTGAGGTCCCGTGCCAGGTGTGTCGCGAGGACACCGTCGATGAGCGTGATCCCGTGTGCGGCAGCGGTCTCGCGGGTCATGAAGACCCCCACCTGGATCCGCGGCGTCTGGACGTCCGCGATCGCGGGGATCGTCGTCGTGGCGTCCGGACGAGTGTCCTCGTAGGGTTCGGTGTCGTCGACGGTCTGGTCGCGCCAGGTGTCGATCCGGACGACGCCGTCGTGGACGTACTCCGGCCAGAGCGACACCGCCCGTCCGTCCGCGAGTGCACGCTGGACCGCTGCCGACGGCCGGTGACCCGTGAGCAGGGCGTAGTCGTCCAACGTGCCCGCGGTGATGTGCGGCGTGCCCGTCCCGACGGACTGCAGGAAGCTCGCGCAGGTCGTGGTGTTCGTCGTCGGGCACTCCCGGTGCGCGAAGTCGTGCGGCACGGTCACGGTCGTCGGGTCCTTGCCCGGACCCTCGCGATTCACGGCGAGGACGTGGACGTCGGCGTCGCCGAGCGCTCCGCCGATCACCCGGGCGGCCTGCCTCGTGAGCGTTGCGTCGTACCCGGCGGGGTAGCCGTCCGCGTCCGAGGCTCCGACGTCGATGGTCGCGACACCGACCGCGGTGGCGTACTCGTAGTCGCGGACGAACCGGGCGTGCTCCGAGGCGCTCCACGTGATCACGACCGAGGCGAGGAACACGACGCTCATCACGCTCGCGAGCACCGGGACCGTGCGGACCGGGTTGCGCCGGGCGTCCCGCGCGGCGATCCGGGCGGACAGACCGAGGCGGGCCGAGAGCCGTGCGACCCCGGCCAGGACCCACGGCGAGGCCAGTGCGACACCGAGCTGCACGAGGCACGGCCCGAGCGCGACCCCGACACCGGCGAGCACCGCCCATCGGTCCTGCTGCACGGGGCGGTCGTCGAGCAGGAGCACCCCGACGCCGCACGCGAGCGTCATCACCATCCCGCTGACGACCAGGACGGGGACCCAGATCCGCCGTCGACGCTCCGCCCGGGGTCGGGGTGCAGCGGGACGCAGGGACCCTCGGAGGGCCGCGAGGACGTCGATCCTGGTCGCCGTCCGTGCCGCGACCAGGGCCGCCACGAGACCGGCGGAGACGGCGACCGCCGCGATCGTGAGGATGGCGAGTGTCGGCACGTGCAGCCCCGGCCAGGTCCCGACGTTGCCGTCGTCGAGCAGGCGGAACGCGAGCACGCCGAGCCCCGTACCGAGCGCGGTACCGAGCAGCGCACCCGTCACACCGAGCACCAGCCCGGAGCCGGCGACGACCGCACGGACGAAGCCACGGCCGCCACCGACGCTCGTGATGATCGCGTGCGTGCGGGTGTCCGCCCGGGTGCCGACCAGGAACGCGGCACCGGCGAGCAGTGCGACCTCGAAGGCGGCGAACACACCGACCAGCGCCATCGCACCGAGGTACGCGTTCACGGTCGTCCCGGTCGGGACCCCCTCGAGTCGCTCAGCCGGCGGGTCGAGCACGACCGGACGGGACTCGACGACGATCCCGTGCGCGTTGAGCGAGCGGATCTCCGACCACGTCGGGGCGACCTCGGGCAGGTAGACGGTCGTCTCCGACCCACCGCGCTGGAGCGACTCCGGGAGGTCGGCGGGCAGCGACCCGGACGGCAGGAACACGCCCTCGGCCTCCGGGCCGGTGGCGGCGTCGCGCATGGTGCCCGTGACCGTGAAGCGCTCCCGGACCGGATCGGTGACGGTGATCGAGTCTCCGATCGACATGTGGAGACGCTCGAGCGTCGCCGGGGTCACCATCGCCTCGTCGGGCGCGGACGGTGCACGGCCGGAGAGCACGTGCCAGTGTCCGTCGAGGGCGGGCGACCACGTCGCTCCCTCGTCCGCGGTGACAGCGACGGGGACCTCCGGGCCGCGGACCACGATCCGCGTCGTCCGCACCGGGATCGCGTCGGCTCCCTCGGGCACGTGGCCCAGCAGGTCGGCCCAGGGGGAGTCCTCGTCCGCCGTGGTCACCGGGCTGTCCCGTACGGAGTCGGTCAGCTGCCACTCGACGGGGTCCTGCCGCATCCCGGGCAGGTCCGGACCGGCCAGGCGCATCTGGGCGGCCGCGTGGCCGAGGTCGTACCGGAGCTGCTCCTGCACCGTGGCCATCGTGGACTGGACGACCACGGCCGCTGCCGCGAAGCCTGCAGTGGGGACGCCGATGAGCGACACGATCAACACCGCACGGCCGACCTTCGCGAAGGCGAGGCGGCGACCGAGACGCAGGGCAGGTCCGAGCGCGACGGGCGTGCGGGTGCGGTTCCGGCCTCCGGTCCGCGACCCCCGAGCCCTGCGGCCCTCGCTCCGTTCGCGATCGTCGTCGACGCTGCGCCGACGGCGGCTCACGACGCTGCTCGACCGACGAGGGTCTCGACGCCGGCGTACACCGTCTCGTCGACGACCCGACCGTCGCGCAGGAAGACCACCCGGTCCGCCCAGGCCGCGTGCCGCGCGTCGTGCGTGACGAGCAGTGCGCCCGCGCCGTTGTCGACGTGTCGACGGAGCATCCGGAGCACGACCTCGCCGGTCTGCGAGTCCAGGGCGCCGGTCGGTTCGTCGGCGAGCACCAGGCGCCGTTCACCGACGACCCCGCGGGCGATCGCGACGCGCTGCTGCTGCCCGCCGGACAGGTCGTCGGGGAAGGCGTCGGCACGGTCCGCCAGCTCGACGTTCTCGAGCGCCAGCTCGGCCGCGCGCCGGGCCCTGCTCGCCCTCCAGCCGTCGAGCTCCAGCGGCAGCGCGACGTTCTCGACCGCTGTGAGCGATGGGATGAGGTTGAAGTCCTGGAACACGAAGCCGACCAGGCGTCGGCGGAGCGCCGCGAGCTCGCGGGCCGGGCGGTCGGAGATCCACTCGCCGTCGATGCGGACCTCGCCGCTGGTGGGCGGCAGCAGGGTGCCGGCGCAGGCCAGGAGGGTCGACTTGCCGGACCCCGAGGTCCCCATCACGGCGACCATCTCCCCGCGACGGATCGACAGGTCGACACCGGCGAGTGCGGTCACCGCCCGCTCCCCCGTGCCGTACTGGACGCTGACGGCGTCGAGCGCGAGCAGCGGAGTCGTGACCGCGGCGTTCACCGGACGACCTCGTGTGCCACGGTGGGCATGGCTCCGTCGCGCCCTGCGGCGTCGTGTACCTCGGGCGGCATGTACCGCGCGACCGAGCTCTCGACGTGGTCGAGCCAGCGCACCTCGGCCTCGGCCTGGAAGACCATCGACTCGAGGACCAGCGACCACGCCAGGTCGCCGGACGGATCGGCTGTGCGCTTGAGTCGCGTCAGGTCCTGCAGGGCGCGCATCGCCGATGCGCGCTGGACCTGCACGAGTCGGGGGACGTCGACGCCGGGCACGGTGACGGCGAGGGCGAACTTGATCGCGAGCTCGTCACGGCCGCGCTTCGCGGGCACCGGTTCGCTGAACCAGCGTGCGACCTCCTCGCGGCCCGCGTCGGTCGCCGTGTAGACGACGTGTCCGTCGTCGTCGGCGTCCCCGCGGGCCACGAGGCCGTCGCGTTCGAGGCGGTCGAGCGTCGTGTAGACCTGGCCGATGTTGAGCGGCCAGGTCCCCCCGGTCCGGTGCTCGAACTCCCCCCTGAGCTGGTACCCGTAGCCGGGTCCTCCCACCAGCAGCGCGAGTACGCCCATCTTGACGCTCATCGTGACTCCCCCGTCTCCGTCCGCCTTGGACATACCGAGTATGCACATACGCGGTAGACCCCGACAAGCCACGCCGGGTCACGAAGTGGTCACGAGACGACGGGAGGCCCGTGGCGGCGTCGCCACGGGCCTCCCGTCCGGTGTCGGGCTGGGTTCACTCCCCCAGCTTCGACAGCTCCTGGAACTCCTCGTCGGACAGCTCGATCGTCGCGCCCTGCAGGTTGTCCTCGAGGTGGTCGACGCTCGACGTCCCCGGGATCGGCAACATGACGGGCGAGCGCTTCAGCAGCCATGCCAGTGCGAGCTGCGCCGGCGTCGCACCCTTGCGCTCGGCGATCTCGGTGAGCGGCGAGTCGTCGCCGGTCAGGCCGCCGGTCGCGAGCGGGAACCACGGGATGAAGCCGATGCCCTGCTCCTCGGACCAGTCGAGGAGCTCCTCGGCGTCGCGCTTCTGCAGGTTGTAGAGGTTCTGGACGGAGACGATCGTGGCGATCTCCTGGGCGGCCTTCACCTCGTCGACGGAGACCTCGGACAGGCCGATGTGCCGGATCTTGCCCTCGTCCTGCAGCTTCTTCAGCTCGCCGACCTGGTCCTCGAGGGGGACCTTCGGGTCGATGCGGTGCAGCTGGAAGAGGTCGATGCGCTCGAGGCCGAGGCGGCGCAGGCTCATCTCGGCCTCCTGGCGCAGGTACTCGGGACGGCCGACCGGCGGCCACTCGTTCGGCCCGGTGCGGGTCAGGCCGGCCTTGGTGGCGATGACGACGTCGTCGCCGTACGGGTGCAGGGCCTCGCGGAGCAGGTCCTCGGCGACGTAGGGGCCGTAGGAGTCGGCGGTGTCGAAGAAGTCGACGCCGAGCTCGACGGCGCGCTTGAGCACACGGACGGCCTCGTCGTGGTCCTTCGGCGGACCCCAGACGCCCGGGCCGGTGAGCTGCATCGTGCCGTAGCCGAGGCGGTGGACCTCGAGGTCGCCGCCGATGCGGAAGGTGCCCGAGGCGGCGGCAGGACGGTTCGTGGTGTCGGTACCAGTGGTCATGCCCCCGGTCTACGCCCGCCGCGTGACGCGTTGCTGGGTCGGTGTCCCCCTGGCGCGTGCACCGGATCGGGCATTGAACCACGTTCCCGACGTCGAACCACGGCGAGCGGCTGGTTCGATGTCGGGATCATGGTTCGACGCGCCCCGCGGAAGCGAGGGTCAGCGCGCGGGCACGTCGTCAGCGGGTCGGGCGGGGGTACGGCGTCTCGCCCGCGGCCAGGCCGGCCACGAGCTTCGCGATCCGGTTCGCGCGCGCGGCATCGCTCGGCGCCGTCACGACCCGGTGCAGCACGGCGTACCGGTTCGTCGCGTCGAGCTCGGCGAACAGCGCGGCGGCGGCCGGTGCAGCGTCGAGCGCCGCCCGGAGGTCGTCGGGCACGGTGACCGTCGCGGCGCCGGCGTACGCGCGGTCCCACCGGCCGTCGCCCTTCGCACGGTCGACCTCGGCGCGACCGCGTGTGCGCATCCGTCCGGTGTCCTCGAGCGCGGCGACCAGGCCGATGTTCCGCTGCGACCAGAGCGACGCCCGGCGGCGCGGGGTGAACCGCTGTCGGAACGTCGCGGTGTCCCGTCCGCGCTTCTGCCCGTCGATCCACCCGGAGCACAGGGCCTCGTCGAGTGCCTGGTCGTAGGTCAGCGAGGTCGGTTCCGTCGTGCCCTTCTTGGCCAGCACCAGCCAGACGCCGTCGGGATCGTCCTCGTGCTCGTCGAGCCAGGCGCGCCAGGCAGCGGCGTCGCTCAGCACCAGGTCGTCGTCGTCCACGTGGTCATCGTAGGACGGAGGCCGAGCCGGGCAGGCACCCCGGTCAGCGCACGCTGCCGCCGCTGCTGATCCGCACGGCGTCGGCCCACTCGTGCACCCAACCGGGCAGCGAGAGGTCGCGTGGCGCCCCGCCCGCCGCGGCCACCAGCTCGTCGGGCGTCACCGGCCCGCCCTCGCGGCGGAGGAACCGCGCCTGGACGACCGCCCGCGCGACGACCGCACCCTGTCGGACGAAGGTCTGCTCCATGTACACGGCCCGCTCGTCCACACCGAGCACCTTCGTCAGCAGGGTGAACCGCTGCCCGAGCGTCAAGGAACGCTTGTACGTGATGGTCTGCGCGGCGACGACGGCGTACCAGCCACGCCGCGACGCCTCCTGCCAGAAGCCGGACCGGGCGAGCAGGTCGTACCGCCCGAGGTCGAGCATCGACAGGTACTTGCCGTTGTTCACGTGCCGCAGCGGGTCGAGGTCGGTCGGTGCGACGCGGAACGGCGTGCGGGCCTCGTCCCAGAGCGAGGGTCGGCGCCCTGGACGCGCGGCGGCCAGACGGACGCGCAGGGTGAGCAGGAGCAGCCGCAGGTACAGGTTCACCCGCCGATCACACCAGCGGTCGGTTGCCCCGGTCGAGCGCGTTGGAGGAACCGCACGAGCGAGGCCGGTGCCGAGTGCAACACGGTGCAGCGGAACCTGCAAGAGCGCGATCGGGGCGGTTCAGGCGAGCGGGCCGCCCCCGGCGCCGCTGATGCCCGGGTGCGCCGACTTCGCCTGGCCCTCGATCACGGCGTGCGCGGCGGATGCCTCGGACATCGCGCGCTCGCCGACGCGCGGGTCGACGGGTTCCAGGTGTGCGAGGGCCTTCCGGCGGCGGGCGTTCTGCACCTCGAGCGCGACGAGCAGGGCGGTGATGAGCACCACGACCCCGATGACGATCCAGACCACGGTCATGACGTTCCCCTTCCGTCGCGAACTGTCCGTGCACTCAGCGTAGCCGTGCCGGTACCTCCCTGACGAGGGGTCGCCAGGAGTAGACCTGCAGGCATGCAGACACGCACGCTCGCAGACCTCGAGGTCGGCCCCGTCGGCCTCGGCACCATGGGCATGAGCGCCTTCTACACGGGCGCCGGCACCGACGACGACGAGTCGATCCGCACGATCCACCGCGCGATCGACCTCGGCGTCACCCTGTTCGACACCGCCGAGGCCTACGGCCCGTACACGAACGAGGAACTCCTCCGCCGCGCCCTCGGCGACCGACGCGACCAGGTCGTCATCGCCACCAAGTTCGGCCTGTACCGGCACGAGGCCGGTGAACAGACCCCCACCCAGCAGCGCGGCATCTCCAGCGCACCGGAGTCCGTCCGCGAGGCGCTCGAGGGCTCCCTTCGTCGCCTCGGCACCGATCACATCGACCTCTACTACCAGCACCGCGTCGACCCGGCGGTCCCGATCGAGGACGTGATCGGCCAGCTCGCCGGTTTCGTGCAGGAGGGCAAGATCCGCCACATCGGGCTCTCCGAGGCGAGCGCCGCGACGATCCGCAAGGCCCACGCGGTGCACCCGATCACCGCGCTGCAGAGCGAGTACTCGCTGTGGACGCGCGACCCGGAGGGCGAGGTGCTCGACACCCTGCGCGACCTCGGCATCGGCCTGGTGCCGTACTCGCCGCTCGGCCGCGGCTTCCTGACCGGCGCGATCACGAAGCCGTCCGACCTGGACGAGGACGACTTCCGCCGTCAGAACCCTCGCTTCGCGGAGCAGGCGTTCAGCGAGAACATGAAGATCGTCGACACCGTCAAGGAGATCGCCGACGAGGTCGGCGCGACGCCGGGACAGGTCGCCCTCGCCTGGCTGCTCGCGCAGGGCGACGACGTCGTCCCGATCCCCGGCACGAAGCGGGTCTCCCGGCTCGAGGAGAACGTCGGCGCAGCTGACGTGACCCTGTCCGCCGGCCAGCTCGAGCGCCTGTCGGCGCTGCCCGTCCCGACCGGTGACCGGTACCCGGACATGTCGTCCATCGGGCGCTGACGCGACCAGGAGACGGTCTGGAGGCTCGTGGCGACCCCGCCACGGGCCTCCCGTCCGTCCCGGACCCGGAGGAGCCGCCGGAACGCGCGTTCCGGCGTCCGGTCGCGTGATCCGCGCGACCCGTGCCCGTCACGGCGCGGAAACAGGGGCTCCCTAGCGTCGAGGTGACACGTGACCGGCGACGCGACGGGGGCACCCATGACCAGCACGAGGACACCACGCACCACCACCGGGCAGGACGGGGTCGACACGATCCCGCCGCTCGCCCGACTGCTGCCGCTCGGGCTGCAGCACGTCCTGGCGATGTACGCGGGGGCGGTCGCCGTCCCCCTCATCGTCGGGGGCGCGCTCGGGTTCGACCGAGCCGACCTGGCCTTCCTGATCAGCGCCGACCTGTTCGTCGCCGGCCTCGCCACGATCGTGCAGTCCGTCGGCTTCTGGCGCTTCGGGGTCCGGCTGCCGCTCGTGCAGGGCGTGACGTTCGCCGCCGTCGGGCCGATGATCGCGATCGGCAGCGCGCACGGCATCACGGCGGTCTACGGGGCGACCATCGCCTGCGGGGTGTTCATGGTGCTCGTCGCGCCGTGGTTCTCGCAGCTCGTCCGGCTGTTCCCGCCGATCGTCACCGGCACCGTGATCCTGATCATCGGCGTCTCGCTCACGAGCGTCGCCGCGGGCTGGATCACCGAGGGCGGGAAGGACGGCGCCGCCGACCCGCTCGACGTGGCCTTCGCGGCCGGGGTGCTGCTGGCGATCGTCCTCGTCGAGCGGTTCGCGCCGCGGGGCCTGGCGCGGGTGTCGGTGCTGCTCGGACTCGTCCTCGGCACCGTGGCGGCGCTGTTCGTCCCCGGCATGGTCGACGGGTCCGGCATCGGCGACGCCGCCTGGTTCGCCGTCGTCACGCCGTTCCACTTCGGCCTACCGACCTTCGACCTCGCCTCGATCGTGTCGATGCTCGTCGTCGGGCTCGTCATCATGACCGAGACCACGGGCGACATGGTGGCCGTCGGCGAGGTCGTCGACCGTCCGGTGTCGCGCCGCACCCTGGCCGACGGACTGCGGGCGGACGGCCTCGGCACCGTGCTCGGCGGTGTCTTCAACACGTTCCCGTACACGGCGTTCGCGCAGAACGTCGGGCTGGTGGCACTGACCGGCGTGCGCTCCCGGTACGTGGCGACGGCGGCGGGCGGCATCCTCGTCGTGCTCGGCCTCGTCCCGAAGGTCGCGGCCGTCGTCGAGGCCGTCCCGCACGCGGTGCTCGGTGGAGCCGGGGTCGCCCTGTTCGGCATGGTCGCGGCGAGCGGCATCCGCACGCTGTCGAAGGTGCGCTTCGACAACCGGAACGTGCTCGTCGTGGCGCTCCCGCTCGCGATCGCGCTGCTGCCGACCGTGGCACCGGAGATCTACGGCGCGTTCCCGACGTGGTTCACGCTCGTGTTCGACTCGGGCATCTCGGCCGGTGCGGTCGCGGCGATCCTGCTCAACCTGCTGCTCGGGTCGCACGGGCTGCGGGAGCGGTACGGCGACGACCCCGTGGCGGGGTCCTACGACGCGGTGCGCTCGACGGCACCGGTCGCCACGGTCGGCGAGGGTCGCGCCTGACGGGTCCGCGCCGGTCCGCTCCGGGTCGCGCCCGCTCCGGCTCGCGCCCGCTCCGGCTCGTGCCCGCTCCGGCTCGTGCCCGCTCCGGCTCGCGCCCGCTCCGGCTCGCGCCCGCGAGACTCGGCTCCCCCGACACTCCTCGCGCTCGTGGGCGCGGACAGTGTCCGTGGAGCCGAGTCTCGGCCCCGAGCTCAGCTGCCGCGGTAGGTGCTGTACGCGAAGGGGCTGAGCAGCACCGGGACGTGCAGGTGGTCGGTCCCGGCCACCGTGAACGCCACGACGACGTACGGGTGGAAGGTCGGGACCCCGGCTGCGCGGTGGTGGGCGCCGGTGTCGAACCGGAGCTCGAGGTCGCCGCGGGGCAGCACGTCGGGTCCGAGTCCGGCGCGACCGTCCGCGTCGGTCTCCCCCGTGGCGAGCACCTCGCCCCCGGCGGTGCGCAGCGTCAGGGCGACACCCGCGGCCGGGGTGCCGGTCCGGGCGTCGAGCACGTGCGTCGTCAGGTGCGGGACGCCGAAGGTCGCACGGATCCGGTGCACGGCGATGTCCGCCAGGGCGGCGGTGGCCTCGGCGACCTCGGTGTCCGGGTCACCGGGGAGCCGCCGTTCGAGCTCGGCGAGGAGCTCCTCGGGCGTCCGACCGGCGGCACGCACGAGGAACACGCGGTCGAACCGGTCCTCGTAGGCGGCGTTCCCCCGGGCGATCGCCGCAGCGACGTCGTCCGCGGCTGTCGCCATCGCGCCCTGCTCGCGGGCCGACGACGCCTCGGTGGTGCGCTCGCCGATGCGGGGGTGCTCGGCGAGGGCGGTGTCGAGGTCCGCCGCGGTCCAGTCCGCCGCGGCCTCGGTCGCCGCTGCGATCAGGGCCGCTACGGTGCGGAACGGTCGGGCGGCCACGAGGGCGTCTGCCCAGGCCGGTACCGCGGCCCAGTGCAGCGCGGTCCGTCGGGCGTCGTCGGCGGGGGCGGAGTCGAAGTCGCGGAGGTCCACCCGCCACACCCTAGGGACCCCGCGTTACGCCGGCGTTTCCCGGCGTCAGAGCTCGGCGGCGAAGGACGCGATCCGGAGCTGCAGGTCCTCGATCCGCCGGACCCGGGCGGCCTCGACGTCGTAGCCCTCGTACGCCGGGGGGACCGGGCGCCGGACGTTCCGGGAACACTGGAAGTCCTGGCAGACGAGCGTCTCGACGGTGTCGCCGTTCCGGCCGGCCTTCCCCGAACGCTTGGCGGCGTAGAAGACGACGTCGTTGGGGAGCTTCACGTCCTGGCACCACGAGCACTGGGCCCGTGCGCGCGGCGACGCCTCGGCCTGCCGGAACAGGATGCCGACGAGGTCGCCCTCGATCGTGGGGACGACGGCGTAGGCGCGGCGTGCGGTCTTCGGGTCGCGCCAGCCGAGGAAGTCGAGCGACTCCCAGTCCAGCGTCTCGAGGTCGGTGGGCAGCGTCAGATCGGTGACCTCCTTGCGGGAGGCGTTGACGAAGGACGAACGGATGGTCTTCTCGCTGATGGGCAGCACGGTGTGGTCGCTCTCGACGGGCCCGGGCGCGGTGATGCGCCGCACGGGCAGAGGGGTGGTCAGGGTTCGACGAACGCGGCCGTGCCGGAGGGCACAGCCGGGGGCGTCACGCCCTGATGCCGGCGCTCTGCGCGCCGACCACCTCCTGCTGACTCACGGATCCAGGCTACGACGGCGTGTCAAGCCGGTCGACACGGAGGGCGTGTCCCGGGAGACCCCGGGACACGCCCTTCGTGGCTGCGGCTCGCGTCAGCAGGTGTACACACCACGCGCCGTCGCGTACGCCAGGCCCGGGTAGGAGGTGTACGGGACACCGATCTTCTGCCCCTTCGCGATCGACGTGCACAGCGAGTCGAAGCCGTACTGCACGTCGACCTTGATGCGCAGGGTCGCCTGGCAGTTGTTCTTCACGTAGACGAGGCCCGTCTGGGTCACGATGCCCGCCTGGGAGATGTACGGAGTGTTCCCGCTCAGCGCGACGCAGGACGGGACGTACGCCTGCGCGGCCGTCGCCGAGACCGTCGTGAAGCCGAGTGCGAGCGCGACGACAGCAAGAGCTGCTCCCGCTCGGCGGAGCGTGCGGGCTCCGCGCGCTCGGACTGTCGTGCTCTCGGTGGTGAGTTGGTCGGTCATGGGTCCCCCTCTGGATCAATGTTGAACGAACGCTCAGGTTACCGGTGGAACGACCGTTCCGCTACCCGTCGATGAGCACGGAGACCGCCCGGAGTCAGCAGCACCACCGAACCGTCGAGCGTCGGACGACGCCGCAGTGCGCCGTGCCGGTCGTCCCAGGTGCCGGTCTCGAGCGCGGTCCGCAGCGCGGCCACCGCCCGTCGGGCGGTGAGGTCGTCTACGCGACTCCAGAGCGGGTCGGCCGCTCGGACGTCTGGTTCGAGCAGCCGTTCCGGACGGGCGTAGTAGGCCTCGGCGAAACCGTCGACGCACGTGAAGGGCACCGGCAGGTGGATGATCTCGGTCGACGATCCGACCACGGCCGCGAGCTCGTCGAGGGTGGGCAGCGTGGCCGCCTCCGCGGCGACGACCTCGTGCGCGTACTCGTCGAGCCACTCGGCCCGCAACCGGTCGGGGTCGCGCGCGAGGACGACCACCGGCCCGGAGACGCGGCGCACGGAGTCCGCGAGATCGCCAGCCGTCGGGAACGTGACGAGTGTCGCGTCCGCAGGTGCCTCGATGACGACGGAGCGGTCGGTCGGTACGTAGGACACCGGTCCTGAGCGCATCTCGAGCACGGTGTGAGCGTCACCGAGGGCCGTCGCGACCGCTCGGACGAACGTCGGCTCCGGACGGCGGTGTCGTCGCAGGAGCGCCGCTCGGTCCTCCGCCGGCGTCGTCGTCACGTCCCCACCCTACGGAGGGTCCCTGCTAGCGTCGCTGCATGCTCTCCGGGGGATTCGCCGTCGTCAGTCTCGTCTACCTGGCAGTCGTGCTGCTGCTGCTCGTGCTCGTCGTCGCGCTCATCGTGCTCGTGTTCGCCGCGGTGCGGGTGCTGCGGCTGACCGCGATCGAGAAGGAACTGCGCATCGACCGGCTCCGTGTGGATGCGCTCGTCGACACGCTGGGTGGCGACGACGAGGACACCGGCGACCGCGACCGCCCGACGGGGCCGACGGCACCCTGACGCCGTCTGTCCGCGCTCGCTCAGGACGCGCGGCGCCTGCCGGTCAGTCGTCCTGCTCCACCTCGCCCGCGCGCACGGCGGCGAGCCGCTCGGACCGCTCGGTCGCGGCCCAGGTCCCGAGCAGCGCGAGCGAGCGCTCCGACTCGCTGCCCGGCTCCGCCGAGTACGTGAACATCGTCAGTCCCGGGTCGGCGACGAGCTCGAGCGCCTCGAAGTCGAGCTGCAGCTCGCCGACGATCGGGTGCGTGATGCGCTTGCCGCCGCGTCGGTGCACCCGGACGTCGTGCGCCGCCCACCAGCCGCGGAACTCCTCGCTCCGGGTGGAGAGCTCGCCGACGAGCGTCACGAGACCGGGTTCGCAGGGGTTCGCGACCGCGGCGGCACGGAGGACGGCGACGGCCTCGCGAGCGGTGGCGGCCCAGTCGGGGAAGAAGTCACGCGCGGCCGGGTCGAGGAACGTGAACCGCGCGGTGTTCACGGGACGGCCCGGGCCCGCGAACATCGGTGCGTACAGCGCGCGGCCGAGCTCGTTCGTCGCGACGACGTCGCCGCGCTCGTTCCGCACCCACGCGGGCGCCCCGGTGATCGCGTCGAGCAGGCGCTGCACGCCCGGCCGGACCCGCGTCGGCACGTTCCGGTGCATGACCTTGACGCCGGCGTTCGCCAGCCGTGCGAGGTCGAACAGGTGCACCCGTTCGTCCTCGTCGAGCTGCAGCGCGCCCGCGAGGCCCTCGAGCACGCTGTCCGAGACGCCCTTGAGCGAGCCGCGCTCGAGCCGCGTGTAGTAGTCGACGCTCACCCCGGCGAGCATCGCGACTTCGTGGCGTCGGAGCCCCGGCACGCGACGGACGCCGCCGCCGAACGACGGCATGCCGACCTCGTCGGGGGTGAGCCGCGCCCGTCGCGAGGACAGGAAGTCACGGATCTCGTTGCGCACGTCGATACCCATGCGACGAGCGTACGTGGCGGTGCGGTCGCGGCGACAGGCACGGGCGGTACCCGCCACAGCGCCGGGGACCGAGACGCCGCCGAACGGCCGAGACGCCGCCGACCGACCGAGACGCCGCCGGAACCGGCGGCGTCTCGTGGACCACGGGGTGTCTCGCGCCGCGGGACTCGCGGGACCCGTGAGACCGGTGGGACCGGCGAGCACTGCGGGACCGGTGCCGGACGGGAGGCGCGGTGCGGGCCGGCACCGCGCCTCCCGTCCGGTGGTCGGACCGATCAGGCGACGGGCGGGGCCGTCGTCGGCGACTCGGACGTCGTCGGCGCCGTCGCTGCGGCGTCCGCAGCCCGCGCCGTGACCCGCACCCGGGCCACACGGTGCCCGTCCATCTCGGTGACCTCGAGGCGGTGCTCACCGGCGTCGACGACGTCACCGACCTGCGGGACCCGGTCGAGGTGCACCTGCACGAGCCCGCCGACGGTCTCGTAGTCGCCGTCCGGCAGCTGGGGGCCACCGTCGGCCGCGAGGTCCTCGAGCACGGTCGCACCGTCGATGCCGTCCGACTCCGCCGCGGGCGGGTCGTACTCATCCCTGATGCGACCGACCAGGTCCTCGAGCAGCGCCTCGAGCGTGACCATGCCCGCGCTGCCGCCGTACTCGTCCACGACGAGCGCGATCTGGTGGCCCGCGGTGCGCATGTCCGCGATCGCGCTCGACAGCGACTTCGTCTCCGGCAGCGCGAGCACCGGGCGGACGAGCGCCGAGACGGGCGCCGTCGGGTCGGTCGGACGGAGCAGGTCGCGCAGGTGCACGAAGCCCGAGACGTCGTCGCGGGAGCCCTCGGTGACCAGGTAGCGGGTGTGCCCCTCCTCGATGGCGTGGTCGGTCGCATCGGCGATGCTCAGCGACGCGTCGATCGTCGAGACGTCGTACCAGGGGCGCATCGACTCACGGAGGATCCGGTCACCGGCGTCGAGCGCGCTCCGGGCGATGCGTCGGCCCTGCGCGTCGATGGCGTCGTGGTCCTCGACCAGGCCGCGGAGCTCCTCGGTGCTCATCGACTCGCTGCGGGCGTCCGGATCGCCGCCGAGCAGCCGGACCACGCCGTTCGTGGTCTTCGACAGCACCCAGATGACCGGGCGCATCAGGGTCGCGAAGCGGTCGAGCGTCGGGGCGACCGCCATCGAGAAGCCCTCGGCGCGCTGCAGGGCGAGGCGCTTCGGCACGAGCTCGCCGAAGACGAGCGACAGGTACGCGATGACCAGCGTCATCAGGACCAGCGCGACCGCCTCGGCCGCACCCTGGTCGAGCCCGAGGCCGGACAGCAGCGGTGCGACGTCCGGAGCGATCGACGACGCGCCGTAGGCGGCCGAGAAGAACCCGGCGACCGTCACGCCGATCTGCACGGCCGACAGGAAGCGGTTCGGGTCGCGGCCGAGCGCGGCGACCCGGGCACCGCGGGAACCACGCCGTTCGAGCTGCTGCAGCTGGGACTCGCGGAGCGAGACGAGGGCGATCTCCGCCGCGGCGAAGACACCGCCGACGAGCACGAAGAGGATGACGAGCCCGAAGGCGATCCAGGTGTCGGCGTCCATCAGCGGTTCACCACCGAGGATCGGCGACGGGCGGGCGGTCTGTGGTGATCGTCCATGCTGTGATCCTGCACAGGACTGCTGGGACGTCGCCGCACCGGTGCTGCACGAGGGCTGTGCGTCCGGGGCACGCGGCGCGGGACGTCCGGCGGCAGCGGAGCCGCCGGGTCAGATCGTGAGCGAGCGGCCGATCCGCGCCTCGAGCCAGGCCTCGGGATCGATCGGGGTCACGCCGTCCATGAGCACCTCGAGGTGCAGGTGCGCACCTGTCGAGACCCCGGAGGAGCCCACCTTCCCGATAAACTGTCCGGCGGCGACCGTGTCACCGGCCCGAAGTGGCGAGGAGCCGGGGATCATGTGCCCGTAGAGCGTCGAGACCCGACGGCCGTCGATCACGTGGTCGATGATCACCGCGGTGCCGTACGAGAAGTACGTACCGGAGACCCGGACCTTGCCGGCGGCGACGGCACCGATCGGAGCGCCCATGCCGGGGTTGAAGTCGAGGCCCTGGTGCAGTGAGGAGCACGCGGCACACGGAGCGGAGCGGTAGCCGAAGCCCGAGCTCATCCGCACGGGGCCCGGGAAGGGCGAGCGCACCTCGCCGCCGTACGAGACCGCACCGTCGGCGCTGCCGTCGCCCGCGACGACGACCTGCTGGCCGCCACCGACGGTGAAGTCGTCGCGGTCGAGCGTGGCGGCCGTGACCGCCTGGGTCACGGCGTAGTCCTGCGTGCGGACCTGCGGTGCCAGGGTCGAGGTGGCGGTCGACGTCCCGGCGCTGGCGTGGGCGGGCATCGCGGACGCAGCGAACATCGCGAGGGCGGCGGCGGCGCTGGTGAGCGTGATCCGGCTGGCGCGGTGCGTGCGGCCCGCACGCGTGGGTCGGGCTGCGGGGGGCTTCGGGGCGGTGCGGCGGACGACGCGGGTGATGCGGGCGTCGACGTGCTCGGTGGTCGCACGTGCCTCGGTCGCGCGCCGGCCCGAGCGGGCGGCGACGGCGACCGTGTGCGGAGCCGGAGCCGTCGCGGGGGAGGCGCTCGCGGTGTGCGGTGCGGGGGAGTCGCTCGCAGTCGCGGGGGCGACGTCCGGGCGGGCGGGGCGGGGAGCGCGGGAGCGGCGGGCCGGCTTCCCGGCTGCGGCGCGCTCTGCCTCGAGGGCGGCGCGACGGGACAGGTGCACGACCGGGGTCTCCGGCTGCTGCTGGTCGGTGTCGTGTGTCGTCGTCATGGCCGCAGACCATTCTGCACGAGTCTGTCGCTTTGTACAGGCCCTTCCGTGATCTCCCCGTTACCGAACCGCTGGCAGTCAGCTGACGTGTCTCCGGCGCTGCGTGCCTGCTGGGCGTCTCGTCGGTAGTGTCCGAGTCCAGCGACCGGAAGGACCTGCGCCATGGCCCGAACGCCGCGGGAACGACACGAACCCATCGACCTCGCGACCGCCGAGGTCGTGCTCGCGGGCACGCAGGAGCTGCTCCCCGTGCTCCGCGCATCCGCCGTCCGAGCGGGGGTCGACGCCGCACGGATGCGGGTCGTGGGGGTGGACGACCTCCCCGATCCGCACGACCACGCCGACGCCGACCTGGCGGTCATCGCGATCCGACGCCCCGGTGACGACCCTGCGTTCCACCGGGCGCAGGAGGCCGCCGAGCTCATCGCGCCGCTGCTCGCACCGAACGCCGTGCGCATCGTCATCACGGTCTCGGGCGTGACCCGGCTCGCACCCAAGGTGGAGCGCACGCTGACGTCCGAGGTCCTCCACCAGATCGGCGTCGCCTCGGCCAGGTCGGGCTTCAAGCGCCCCTTCCGGAGCATGCGGACCCGGCTCGGCACCGCGGGGCTCCGTGCCGCCGGCGTCCGGGTGTTCCGGATCACCGTCTGACGCCCCGCCACGGCGGGATCCGGACCGGGTATCTTGACGTCGAGAGAATCCGCGCCGCGAGTACCGTGGACGGACCGAGGTCCGGCACGGTCGAACAAGGGAGTACCCGCCAGCATGGCCAAGATCATCTACACGCTCACGGACGAGGCACCGTTCCTCGCCACCCACTCGTTCCTGCCGGTCGTCGAGGCGTTCGCGCGCACCGCGGGGGTCGACGTCGAGACCCGCGACATCTCGCTCTCCGGCCGCATCATCGCGCAGTTCCCGGAGCGGCTCACCGACGAGCAGCGCCTGGACGACGCCCTCGCCGAGCTCGGCGAGCTCGCGAAGACGCCCGAGGCGAACATCATCAAGCTGCCGAACATCTCGGCGTCGATCCCGCAGCTCAAGGCAGCGATCAAGGAACTGCAGGGGCAGGGCTACGACCTGCCCGCCTACCCGGACGAGCCCTCGACGGACGAGGAGCGCGACGTCCGCGCCCGCTACGACCGCGTCAAGGGCAGCGCCGTCAACCCCGTCCTGCGCGAGGGCAACTCCGACCGCCGTGCGCCGCTGTCGGTGAAGAACTACGCCCGCAAGCACCCGCACCGCATGGGAGCGTGGAGCCACGACTCGCGGACGAACGTCGTGACCATGGGCAAGGACGACTTCCGCTCGAACGAGCAGTCGTGGATCGCCCCCGCCGACGACACCCTGACGATCGAGTTCGTGGCCGCTGACGGCGCGACCACCGTGCTCAAGCAGTCGATCCCCGTCCTCGCGGGCGAGGTCGTCGACGGCACCGTGCTGCACGTCCGCGCGCTCGAGGCGTTCCTGCGCGACCAGATCGCCGTCGCCCAGGAGCAGGGCGTCCTGTTCTCGGTGCACCTCAAGGCCACGATGATGAAGGTCTCCGACCCGATCATCTTCGGCCACGTCATCCGCGCGTTCTTCCCGACCGTGTTCGAGCGCTTCGGAGCCGACCTCGCCGCCGCCGGGCTGAACCCGAACGACGGCCTCGGCTCGATCCTCGCCGGGCTCGACGGCGTGCCGAACGGTGCGGAGATCAAGCAGGCGTTCGCGGACGGCCTCGACGCCGGCCCCGAGCTCGCGATGGTCGACTCCGACAAGGGCATCACGAACCTGCACGTCCCGAGCGACGTCATCGTCGACGCCTCGATGCCCGCGATGATCCGCACCTCCGGCCACATGTGGGGCCCGGACGGCGAGGAGCACGACACCCTCGCGGTCATCCCGGACTCGAGCTACGCCGGCATCTACCAGGCCGTGATCGAGGACTGCCGCGCGAACGGCGCGTTCGACCCGTCGACCATGGGCTCCGTGCCGAACGTCGGGCTCATGGCGCAGAAGGCCGAGGAGTACGGCTCGCACGACAAGACCTTCGAGCTGCCGGGCGACGGCAGGGTCCGCGTCGTCACGAGCTCCGGCGAGACGGTCATCGAGCACGACGTCGAGCAGGGTGACATCTGGCGCGCCTGCCAGACCAAGGACGTCGCCATCCGCGACTGGGTGAAGCTCGCGGTCACGCGTGCCCGCGCCACCGGGTCGCCCGCGGTGTTCTGGCTCGACGAGACCCGCGCGCACGACGCGAACCTGATCGGTCTCGTCCGCACGTACCTCGGCGACCACGACACCGACGGCCTGCAGATCGAGGTGATGGCCCCCGAGGACGCCATGCGCTTCTCGCTCGAGCGCATCCGCCGCGGCGAGGACACCATCTCGGTCACGGGCAACGTCCTCCGCGACTACCTCACCGACCTGTTCCCGATCATGGAGCTCGGCACCTCGGCGAAGATGCTCTCCGTCGTCCCGCTGCTCGGTGGCGGCGGCCTGTTCGAGACCGGCGCCGGCGGGTCGGCCCCGAAGCACGTGCAGCAGCTCGTCGAGCAGGACTACCTGCGCTGGGACTCCCTCGGTGAGTTCCTCGCGCTCGCGGTGTCCTTCGAGCACCTCGCCGGTGTGACCGGCAACGCGCGGGCGAAGGTGCTGGCGGACACGCTCGACCGTGCCACGGGGACGTTCCTCGACGAGAACAAGTCGCCCGGTCGCAAGATCGGCACGATCGACAACCGCGGCAGCCACTTCTACCTGGCGAAGTACTGGGCCGACGAGCTCGCCCGCCAGACCGAGGACGCCGATCTCGCGGCGGCGTTCCAGGGCCTTGCGGCGCAGCTCGACGAGCACGAGTCGCAGATCGTCGACGAGCTGAACGCGGTGCAGGGGAAGCCGGCCGACATCGGCGGGTACTACCGCCCCGACACGGCGAAGACCAACGCCGTGATGCGGCCGTCCGCCACCCTCAACGAGGCGCTGGCCGCCCTGTAGGGACGCGACCCGAGACGGACGGGAGGCGCGGTGCCGGCTGGCACCGCGCCTCCCGGCCGGCGGCGCCCCCTC
>NZ_JAUCMM010000017.1:0-40530 GCF_030362975.1 Curtobacterium subtropicum | reverse complement strand
CGGCGCCGCCGCCGGCGCCGCCGCCGCGCTACGCCGCGCCGGCCACGCGCCGGGCCTGCGCGACCGCCGCCCGCACGCCCCGGTCGAACGCGGGGCCGTGCCCGGGGAGCACGTGCCGGGCCTCGGTGTCCTCGAGCCGACCGAGCGACGCCACCGCCTCGTCGACGTCCGACATCGCGGCCGGGGCGACCACCCGCGGGCCGATCCCGCCGGTGTACGGGTCGAACGTGACGAGCGCGTCGCCCGCGATCAGCGCGTCGCGGTCGGCGAAGTGGAGCGCCACGTGCCCGTCCGTGTGCCCGGGCGTCTCGATGATCCACGGGTGGCCGGGGACGTCGGCGCGGGACGCCAGCGGCTGCGTCTCCGCGATCCCGTCCACCGTCGCGACACCGGCGAGCAGCATCCGTCCGAGCGGCGCGAGCCCTCCCGGGTGGAGTGCGACGAAGCCGAAGCGGTTCGTCTGCGGCCGGTACGAGTACGGGTGCGCCGCCAGCTCCCGGTCGCCCGGGTGCACGAACACGGGCGTGCCCCACTCCCGGTGCATCCGGGCGGCGGTCCCGACGTGGTCGAAGTGCCCGTGCGTGAGCAGCAGGCCCTCGACCCGGTCGGGTGAGTACCCGAGGTCGTGCACGGCGAGCAGCAGGTGCGGCCAGGCGGCGGGCAGCCCCGCGTCGACGACGAGCAGGCGGTCGCCCGTCTCGACGAGGTACGTGTTGGTGTGTGCGATCTCGAGGCGGTGGATCCCCTCGGCGACGTCCCGGAAGAGCATGGCCTGCACCGTAGACCGCGGCTCCTCGGGGCGGCGGAGGGTCCGGCCTGGTAGGCACGAAGCATGGCCAAGGACAGCATCCCCGAGCTCGAGCTCGCGAACGTGCGCACGCGCGAACGCCTGACCGACAGCGTCAGCGAGATCAGGCGGCGCGCCGACGTCCCCGCCCGCACGCGGCTCGCGGTGGCGAAGGCCAAGCAGCGGTGGCACCGCGACCCCACCCCGCTCATCGCGATGAGCATCACCGCGGCGACCGGCATCGCGGCGATCGTCCTCGGCACCCGCATCGGACGGACCGACGCAGGCCACCTGGACAAGCCGCCGGCGTCGACGGCGTTCACCGCGCTCCTGCCGTTCGGCGCGCGCGGCGAGCCCGACACCGACCAGACGCGCGGCGGTCGCAAGGGCCGGAAGGCCCGACGCAAGGCCGCCGAGGAGTCGCTCGAGCGCGACCCGGTCCACAAGAACCGCGTCAAGCAGCGCGCCGGCATCGCAGCCGTGCAGCGTCGTGCGACGGCGAACCGGAAGCAGGCCGCGAAGCGGTCGAAGGCGACGGCGAAAGCTCTCGCAAAGGCGAAGGGCTAGACCATGGCGCGCAGGGACAAGAGCCTCGAGCGGGAGATGCAGCACAAGCCGGAGCCGGACGACCCCCGCAAGCCGGACAGCCCGACCGACCTGACGAAGCCGTCGTTCACGTACACGCTGAAGAAGACCCTTCGGGAGTTCACCAGCGACCAGTGCACCGACCTCGCCGCGAGCCTGACGTACTACACGGTGCTCGCGCTGTTCCCGGGCCTGCTGGCGATCGTCTCGATCCTCGGCCTGGTGTCGAACCCGCGGGACACGATTGACACCCTGCTCGACGTCGTGTCGAACGTCGGTGGCGGGCAGGTCGCCGACCTCCTGCGCGACCCGGTCGAGGGACTCGTGCGCTCGCCGGCGGCGCCGATCACCTTCATCGTCGGTGTGCTCGGCGCCCTGTGGTCCGCCTCGGGCTTCGTCGGGGCCTTCGGCCGGGCGATGAACCGCATCTACAACGTCCGCGAGGGCCGCCCGATCTGGAAGCTCCGTCCGACCATGCTCGGCGTCACGGTGTTCACCGTCGTGCTGCTCGTGATCGGGCTGCTCGTGCTCGTCTCCGGGCCGCTCGCCCGGGCGTTCGGGGACCTCGTCGGGCTCGGCGACGTCACGGCCACCGTGCTGCTCATCGTGCAGTGGCCGATCCTGCTCGCGATCATGATCGTCATCGTCGCGGTGCTGTACTACTGGGCGCCGAACGTCCGCCAGCCGAAGTTCCGGTGGGTGAGCGGCGGCTCGCTCGTCGCCATCACGATCTGGATCGTCGCGAGTGTCGGGTTCGGGTTCTACGTCGGGAACTTCTCGAACTACAACGCCACGTACGGCTCCCTCGGTGGGGTCATCGTGTTCCTGCTGTGGATCTGGATCACGAACAACGCGCTGCTCTTCGGTGCCGAGTTCGACGCGGAGATCGAACGTGGGCGCGAGCTGCAGGCGGGCATCCGGGCCGAGGAGGACATCCAGCTCCCCGAGCGCGACACCCGGCAGATCGACAAGCAGGAGGAGCAGCGCGCCAAGGACGTGCTCGAGGGCATCAGGATCCGCGAGAGCGCGGGCCGCACGAAGGACTGAGCGGGTGGCCGGCCGGTCCTGCACATCCCGTCCGGTGGGCGCGGGTGTGCACAGCCTGGAGGCGCGGCACCGGCCCGTCACGCCCGCTCCGTAGGGTGGACGCATGACCGACACCGCACCTGCCGCAGACCGTCCGACCGCCCTCATCACCGGGGCCACGCGCGGGATCGGCCGCGCGATCGCGCTCGAGCTCGGACGCACCCACCACGTCCTGGTCGGCGGACGCTCCGCCGACGCCGTCGGCGGGCTGGTGGACGAGCTGCCGAGCGCGGCACCGTTCGTCGGGGACCTCGGCGCCGGCGACGTGCCGGAGCTGCCGGCGTCGCTCGACGTCCTCGTGCACAGCGCCGGGGTCGAGCAGGGCGCCCGCGTCGCGGACACCCCGCGCGAGGTCTGGGAGACCGTGTTCGCCACGAACGTCTTCGCGGTCGCCGAGCTCACACGTCGGGCGCTCCCCGCGCTCCGGGCAGCGCGGGGCATCGTCGTGCCGATCAACAGCGGGTCCGGGTTCATCGCGGGCCCGGGCGGTGGCGTGTACGCGGCGTCGAAGTTCGCACTCCGGGCCTTCGCCGACGCCCTCCGTGAAGAGGAACGGGGCAACGGCGTCCGGGTGTCGAGCGTGCACCCCGGCCGGACCGACTCGGACATGCAGCGGGCGCTGACCGAGAAGCTCGGCGAGGACTACGACACCGCCTACTACCTGGCGCCGGAGGACGTCGCCGCGGCCGTCCGGACCGTGGTCGACCTGCCGGAGCGCGGCACGATCGAGTCGCTCGCGATCCGGCCGACCCGGAAGCGCTGACCCCGGCTACCCGAGCTCGATCCTCGTCGTCAGCGACAGGCGGTCGAGGAACGTATCGTCGTGGCTGACCACGACGAGGGCGCCGTGGAACGCCCGGAGCGCGTCCACGAGCTGGTCGACGCTCGTCAGGTCGAGATCGTTCGTCGGCTCGTCGAGCACCAGCAGCTGCGGCGGTGGGTCCGCGAGCACCAGGGTCGCCAACGCCACCCGGAAGCGCTCGCCGCCCGACAGCGACGCGACCGGACGGTCGACGGTGTCGCCGCGCACCAGGAGCCGAGCCAGCTGGTTGCGGAGCTCGCCGTCGGGGACGTGGGCAGCCGCCCGACGCAGGTTCGCGAGCACCGTCGCGTCGTCGTCGAGCGCGTCCCGCCGTTGGGGCAGGTACCCGATCCGGTCGACGTGCGGGGTCGCGGACGTGTCCGGCAGGGGGTGTGCACGCGCCTCGGGTGACCCCACGAGCTGTTCGAGCAACGTCGTCTTGCCGACGCCGTTCGCACCGGCGACCGCGATGCGCTCGGGGCCCTGCACGACCACCGACCGGCCACGGACGGTGATCGTCGCGATGCGCCTCGACGCCGGCACGTGCGGGTCCGGCAGCGTGACGTGCAGCGACTCGTCGTCCCGGATTCGCAGCTCGGCCTCCTGCACCGCGGCCCGCGCCTGCGCCTCGGCCGACCCGTGGGCGACCCGCAGTCGTCCGGCGGTCTCCTGCGCCTTCTTCCGTTGCTCGTTCGCCAGGATCCGCGGCATCGAGCGGCCGGCCTGCTCGCCCGCCCTCGCCCGGCGCGCGATCGTCGTCTCGGCCTCGATGCGCTGCCGCTGCTCGGCGCGGTGCCGTTGCTCGGCGACCCGGACCTCGCGGGCGACCGCTTCCTGCTGCACGGCGAGGTGTTCCTCGTACGCGCGGAACGTCCCACCGAACACCGTGGCCGATCCCGACCGCAGCTCGACGGTCTCGTCCACGTGCTCGAGGAGCTCGCGGTCGTGGCTGACGAGCACGAGCGTCCCCGTCCACCGGTCGACGAGCTCGAGGAGCGCTGCACGGGCGGCGCGGTCGAGGTTGTTCGTCGGCTCGTCGAGGAACACGATCGGGGCCCGGCGCATCCGGATGCCCGCGACCGCGGTGAGCACGGCCTGCCCACCGGAGAGCGACGTCACGGGCCGGTCGAGGCCGGTGCCGTCCAGCCCCGGCACGGACGCGAGCGCGGCGGCGGCGCGTTCCTCGACGTCCCAGTCGTCGCCGACGGCGTCGAGGTGTTCCTCGGTCGCGTCACCGCCGAGGACGGCCCGCAGCGCGCTGACCGTCCTGCCGACGCCGAGCAGGTCCGCCACGGTGTCCCCGGGGCGGGCGTGCAGCCGCTGGGGCAGGTGGTCCACCGGACCGGAGGTGCGGATCGACCCGGCCGTGGGGCGGAGCTGCCCCGTGGCGAGCCGGACGAGCGTGGACTTGCCGGCCCCGTTCCTCCCGACCAGACCGGTGCGGCCGCGTCCGAAGGCGGTGGTGAGGTGGTCGAGCGCGACGGAGCCGTCGGGCCAGGTGAAGGTGAGGTCGTCGAGGACGACGGACGGTGTTGCGGGCATGGGTGTGCCTCCCGGATCGTGAGCTGGGCGCACGACACCGGACCCGCGGCGACCGGAGGGGTCAGCGACGCGGCAGCGCCCGACGGGGCGCGACGATCACGGTGTCAGTGCGAGGACTGCGCGGTACCGGTGATCGACTGCACGGCTGCTCGTTTCGTCGGGGACCCCCGTGTCCGCCACCCGTGCTGCCGGTCGGTCTCCCGCCCCGGCGGCCCCGCGTGACGACGAGGTGACTCCTACCGTACCGCTTCCGGGGCGGGAGGTGACAGGCTGGGGGCATGCCGGAGAACCTGCTGCCGAACCCGACCGCGAGCCCCGCGACCCTGCTGCCGGAGGAGCCCGAGGTGACCGCCGCGCTCGCCGCCGACGCCCCGGTGTCGAGCGTCGTCCTGTCGCACCCGTCCTCGAGCCTGGCGTGGGCGCTCCTCGCCGACGAGGCCTGGGCGCGGGGCGCGACCCTGGAGTCCTACGCGTACGCCCGTGTCGGGTACCACCGGGGCCTCGACGCCCTGCGGAAGGCGGGCTGGCGCGGTGCCGGGCCGGTGCCGTGGTCGCACGGGCCGAACCGCGGCGTGCTCCGCGCGCTGTTCGCCCTGCGCCGTGCGGCGTCCGCGATCGAGGAGCCGGGCGAGCCCGAGCGCCTGACGGAGTTCCTCGACGCGTCCGACCCCGAGGCGCTGCGCGCGCTCACCGCGGGGGAGTAGCGCAGCGCCGCGCTGCGCCGCCGCCGCGCTGCGCCGCCGCCGCGCTGCGCCGCCGCCGCGCTGCGCCGCCGCCGCGCTGCGCCGCGGGCGCCGGACCCGCCGTCGAACCACGGATCCGACATCGAACCAGCCCTCGGGCCTGGTTCGATGTCGGATCCCTGGTTCAACCAGCGGCGGCGACGCCGCTCGCCGCCCCGCCCGCCCCGCGACCCCTACCCGAGCACCACGCTCCACGAGAACGCCTGCGGCCACAGCTGGTGCTCCGGCAGGACGTCGAGCCCGCACGCCCGCGACCCGAGCCCGTGCTGCGCCGCGTCGAGGTACAGGTACGCGTGCTCCGGCGTCGGCAGCTCGTAGGGGTGCATCGCGCGCCCGAGCTCCTGCGCGGTCCACGGCGAGAGCGTGAAGCCCGCGCGGTGCGCCCCGACGGTCGACACCGTGAACGGGCCCACCGACAGCGTCCGCAGCGCGGGCCGGTGCCCGGTCTCCTGCGGCATCGAGTAGTCCACCGTCAGTGCGCGCACCGGTGCGCTGAACCGTCCGACCCGAGCTGCCCGGGACGAGTCCGCGTAGGACTCCGCCGGTCCGGTCCCGAACCACGAGGCGTCACCGTCGAGCACCGACGCCGGCAGGTCGAACCGCACACCGATCCGCGGCCACGTCACGTCCCACGCCCCGAACGGCACCGCGTCGGTCTGCAGCAGCAGCCCGTCGTCGGTCAGCGTCCAGCGGTGCGTGACGTCGACACCCCACCCACTGTTCGCCGCCGCCACACGGACCCGCTGCTCCAGCCCGTGCTCGCTCCGGGTCACCGACACGAGCCGGTGCGTCAGCCGGTCGAGCCCACGCTCGCGCCAGCGGACCGCCGAGGCTGGGGCGTTCGGGTCACCGACGCCCTTCGTCAGCACCGGGTCGGCCGTCTCGTAGCCGCCCTGCGAGGCCAGGCTGTCGTTGTCCGTCGGCGCGCGCCACAGCTCCAGGCGCGGCCCCGCGACCTCGTGCCCCTTCCAGGACACCAGGTCGCCGCGGGCGGTGAAGGTCCCCTCGCCGAGACGGTCACCGTCCCAGCCCTGCCGGGAGGCCCGGGGCACGTCCGCCGCGCGGCTCGCCACGAGCCGCTGCGTGCGTGCGACGACGTGGCCGGTGTCCGCCCACGCGGTCGGCCCCGCCAGTTCCGCCGCCACGTCGAACCACAGCTCGTCGCCGGGCGCCAGGGAGTCGGCGTCCGCCGCGGCCGCGAGGACCTCGTCGGGGACCGGGACGGTCGCCGACCGGCGGGCCGCGACGACCCCGGGGGTGAAGCGGCCGCTCGCCTCCTCGACGCCGTTCCGCGACAGGGTCCACCGGAAGCGCAGCCCCGCGGTCGAGGCCGAGTGGTACCGGTTCTCGATGAGCACGGTGGTGTCCGACACCGAGAAGCGGACCGGGGCGACGACCGCCGCGAACTCCGCCAGACCAGGGGTGGGGGTGTCGTCGGGCAGCACCAGGCCGTCCATCACGAAGTTGCCGTCGTGCACGACCTCGCCGAAGTCACCGCCGTAGGCGTAGTAGTCCTCACCGGACGCCGTCTGCGCGAGGAGCCCGTGGTCCCGCCACTCCCAGACGAACCCGCCGTGCAGGCGCGGGTACCGGTCGACCAGGTCCTCGTACTCCTGGATCTGCCCGGGCCCGTTGCCCATCGCGTGGACGTACTCGCAGTGCAGGAACGGCTTCGACCGCTGCCGCGCCGCCTCGGCCGGACCGCACCCGAGCAGCGGGGTCTCCGGACCGCCGCCGATCGACTCGGTCTCCTGCAGCGTCGGGTACATCCGTGAGTACACGTCGGTGTAGGCGCCCGTGTAGTCGCCCTCGTAGTGCACGGGGCGCTCGGCGTCGCGGTCGTGCACCCACTGCGACATCGCCGCCAGGTTCCGCCCGGTGCCGGACTCGTTGCCGAGCGACCACATCACGATCGACGCGTGGTTCTTGTCCCGCTCGACGGTCCGGGCGATGCGGTCCAGGTAGGCGTCGCGCCAGGCCGGGTCGTCCGAGGGGTTCCCGACCCAGTCGGTGAACAGGAAGCCGTGGGTCTCGAGGTCGCACTCCAGGACCACCCAGAACCCGAGCTCGTCGGCCAGGTCGAGCACGCGGGGGTGGGGCGGGTAGTGCGAGGTGCGGATCGCGTTGACGTTGTTCCGCTTCATGAGCGCCATGTCCGCGCGGGCGTGCTCCTCGTCGAAGACGCGGCCCCGCACGGGGTGGGTCTCGTGCCGGTTCACCCCGTGGAACACCACACGCTCGCCGTTCACCAGGAAGCGGTCGCCCTCGATCGACACCGTGCGGAAGCCGAGGCGCAGCGAGACGGTCTCGCCGCCCGCGCGGCCGCCGGCGTCGGTGCCGGTCGACACGGTCGCGTCGTACAGCTTCGGGACCTCGGCGCTCCACGGCTCGACACCCTCGAGCGTGATCGGCGCGACCTCGTCGGCCGAGGCCCACGTGACGTCGACGCCGAGGTCCGGCACCCGGAAGCGCACCGGGAACGCGGCGTCGAGCGTCGGGAACGTGATCGTCCCCGTGCCGGTCCCGGGCCGTCCGGACGCGGCGGTGCCGGCGGTCGCGGCGTCACCGAGGCTCGAGGTCCAGCCGGCGCGGACGAACACGTCGTCGATCGGCGCGGTCGGTCGGGCGAGCAGGGCGACGCTCCGGAAGATGCCGGGCAGCCACCACTGGTCCTGGTCCTCGAGGTACGAGGCAGCCGACCACTGGTGCACCCGGACGAGCAGTTCGTTCGTGCCCGGCACGAGCAGCGGGGTCACGTCGAACTCGGTCGCGAGCCGCGACCCGGTCGACCACCCGACGAGGGACCCGTTCAGCCACACCCGGAAGTGCGACTCGACGCCGTCGAACCGCAGCAGCACGCGGGCCGCGCCGTCGAAGGACGCGGGGAGGGAGAACGTCCGCCGGTGGTCGCCGGTCGGGTTCTCCTCCGGCGGGTGCGGCGGGTCGATCGGGAACGGGTACTGCAGGTTCGTGTAGCTCGGCGCACCGTGCCCGTGCAGGACCCAGTGCGACGGCACGGGGAGGCTGCCCCACTCGTCCTCCACGCCGTTCGGCGAAGCCGAGGACCCCGGCACCGGGACGTCCGCGACCGGTGACCACCGGAAGTCCCACTCCCCGTCGAGCGACAGGGACGGGGCATCGGTGTGCAACCAGGCCCGCGGCGCGAGCCGGGTGTCCGAGCCCGGTGCCGTCGAGGCGAGTGCGGCGAGCGCATCGGGCGTGTTGCTGGTGGAGGACGAGTGAGCAGCGATGGTCAACCCTTGACCGATCCTTCCGTGAGGCCCCCGCGCCAGAAGCGCTGCAGGACGATGATCGCGATCACCAGCGGGATCACCGAGACGAGCACGCCGCCGGTGGTGAGCTGGTAGAACTCTGGCAGACGATCGACCTGTGCCCGCCAGTTGTTGAGTCCCAGTGTGATCGGGTAGAGCTTCTGGTCCGCCAGCATGATGAGCGGCAGGAAGAAGTTGTTCCAGATGCCGACGACCTGGAACAGGAACACGGTCACGAGTGCCGGGGTCATCTGTCGGAGCACGATCGTGTGGAAGATCCGCAGCTCGCCCGCGCCGTCGATGCGCGCCTGCTCGAGCAGTGCCGTGTCGACCGAGGCCGCCGCGTACACCCGGCACAGGAACAGACCGAACGGGGAGACGAGGCTCGGGATGAGCACGCTCCAGTACGTGTCGGTCAGGCCCATGGTCGAGAAGAGCAGGAACAGCGGCAGCGCGGTCGCGGTCCCCGGCACGAGCACGCCGCCGAGGATCGTGCCGAACACGAGCTGCCGCCCGCGGAACTCGTACTTCGCGAGCGCGTACCCGCCGGCTGCGGCGAAGTAGGTCGCGAGGACCGCGCCGACGCCCGAGTACAGGATGCTGTTCGCGATCCACCGGACGAAGATGCCGCCGTCGTACGAGAACACCTGCTGGATGTTGCTGAACAGGGCGAACTCGCCGCCGAACCAGAACCCGTTCGTCGCGAACAGGGCGCCGGTGGTCTTCGTCGCCGCGATGACGACCCAGTACAGCGGCACGAGGAAGTAGACCGCGACGATCACCAGGATCGCGGTGACGACGATCTGCGAGCGCGGGGAGCGGTCGAGCTTCCGGCGCTGGTGCGCCGTGATCGACGTGGTGTCGACGGGCTCGGCGGCCCGCTTGGTCACCGGCGCCTCGATGGCTTCACTGGTCATGCTTCCGCCCCCTTGCTGTCGGCCTGGGCCCCCGTCGTCCGGTTCCGGATCGCCGCGGAGCTTGCGGAGCGGGGCTCCGGCCGTGGCGATGGGGAGAGGCGCGGCGCGGCTCCGGTGGTGGTGCTGCGGTTCGCGACGCCGGTGGCGGGTCGCGACCCGGTGGCGGACGTGCCGCGCGTCTGGAGCGCACGCCGTGCCTCCAGGCCGTCGCGCTTGGCCCGCTTCCTCTGGTCGCGCTCGTTCTTGGGCGCGCGGTTCGTCAGCGCGAGGAACGCGAACGACAGGATGAACGCCGCCAGGGCGATGATCACGGCCTGCGCGCTCGCGACGCCGTACTCGTTGAACGCGAAGGCGTTCGTGTACGCGGCGTAGTTCGGCGTGTACTCGGTGTCGATGGCGGGCGCGACCGTCGACAGGATCTGCGGCTCGGCGAAGAGCTGCAGCGTGCCGATGATCGAGAAGACCGTCGTGAGCACCAGGGCCGGCGCGATGAGCGGGATCTGGATCCGCCACGCGACCTGGAAGGCGTTCGCGCCGTCCATCTTCGCGGCCTCGTAGACCTCGCCCGGGATCGACTTGAGCTGCGCCACGATGATGAGCATGTTGTAGCCCGTGTAGGTCCACGTGACGATGTTCGCGATCGACCAGAGCACGCTGTTCGCACCGAGGAAGTCCGGCTGCAACCCCATCGACTGCAGCAGCGACACGATCGGCGACAGACCGGGCACGTAGAGGAACGACCACAGGATCGTCGCGATGACGCCGGGGACGCCGTACGGCATGAAGTAGACCGCGCGGAAGAAGGCGGGCCAGCGGGCGCTCGCCGACTCGAGCAGCAGCGCGAGGATCGTGCAGAGGACGATCATCACCGGTACCTGCACGATGCCGAACAGGAGCATGCGCCAGATGGAACCGACGAAGCCGGCGTCGTTCAGGGCGGTGACGTAGTTGTCGAAGCCGGCGAAGCGGCCGGTGACGCCGTCCTCGCCGAACAGGCCCTCGCGGTCCACGGTCGTGAAGCTCTGGAAGAGCGCGCTGATGATCGGGATGATGAACGTCAGGACGAACAGGGCGAGGAACGGGGCGAGCAGGATCCACGGGGCGCGCTTCTGGGCGCTCGTGGCCTTGGTGCTCGTGCGGAAGCCGGAGCCCGGCTGGGTGGCGGTCGTGCGCTCCTGGGTGGCGGTCATCGTGCGGTCCTGACGCTGAGGCCCTTGTCCTTGAAGGACTGGACGATCTCCTGCTGGGCGAGCTCCACAGCATCGGTGAGCTTCAGCCCACCGGTGAGCTTGCGGCGGAACTGGTTCTGCAGACTGGTGAAGGCGGACTGGGTCACGGGCGACCACGACCACTCCAGGTTCTGCTCCTTGGCCGAGGGGGCGAAGACCTCCTCGTTGTAGTCCTGCCCGGAGAACCACTCGGACGGCTGCTGCCGCGCAGCGCCGATGTAGTCCTTGGCCGGCGACCACCCGATGCCGCAGTACTTGATCATCGCGTCGACGCCCTCCTTCGAGGTGGTCATCCACGTGATGAACTCGAGCGCCTCCTTCGGGTGCTTCGCGTTCGCCAGCACGGCGGCCGTCGAGCCACCGATCGAGCTCGAGCCGTAGCCGGTGTCGCCCCACGTCTGCATCGGCGCGACCTTCCACTTGCCCTCGCCGCCCTGCACGGACTGGATGAGGGCGTCACCCCAGCTCGCGCTCGTGACGGCGGCGATCTTGCCGCTCGCTGCGGCCGCGTACCAGCCGGGGGAGTACGCCCCGGCGCTGGTGTCGACGAGCTTGTCGTCGATCACCCCGTCGAAGAACTCGGCGACCATCATGGTCTTGTCGTCGGTCATGTCGACGACCCACGCGTCGCCGTCCGTCCGGAACCAGCGCGCGCCGGCCTGCTGCGCGTACGCGGCGAAGGGCGAGGCGTCGGCGACCGGGAACACCTCGAGGTAGTTCCCGTTGCCCGTCCCGCGCACCTTGTCGGCGAGGTCGCGCCACTCGTCCCACGTCGTCGGGGGCTGGCCGCCGGCCTGCTCGAGGATCGCGGTCTGGTAGTAGAAGCCCATCGGGCCGGTGTCCTGCGGGATGCCGTAGACGCCGTCGACGAACTCGACCTGCGACCACGCTGCCTCGTCGTACCTCGACTGCACGTCCTTGGCGCCGTACCGGGCGAGGTCGACCAGGCCGTTGGCGAGCATGAACTCCGGGATCTGCCGGAACTCGACCTGCCCGATGTCCGGACCACCGCCGGCCGCGAGCGCGGAGTACATCTTCTGGTACCCGCCCGAGTTGCCCCCGGGGATCCAGTTCGCGGTCACCTGGATGCGCGGGTTCTTCGCGTTCCAGACGTCGCAGACCTTCTGCAGGTCCTTGAGCCAGGCCCAGTAGATGATCTGGACGGTCTCGCTCCCGGCTGCCGCGGGAACCAGCGGGGCCTTGTTGACGTTCGTCGACCCGGGCACGGCGCACCCGGCGAGCAACCCCGCCGCAGCTGTTCCGAGTCCGAGTCCGAGCAGGTTCCGTCGCGACAGGACGGTTCTCGATGGGATGGGTGTCATCACGGCTCCGGTTCGTCGTTGAGCGGGGTCGGAGCCAGCAAAGCACGAAACCGAGTGGTGCTGTGCATTCACGAAGGGTTCACGGCGGGTCGTGACCGGATCGTGGCCGGGCTCCGGCCGGCACGGCTGGCTGCGTGTTCGCTCCGACCTCCGAACGTGGTCAGTGCCGAGCGCGCACCGTGGGCAGCACGTAGAACACCGAAGCCGCGGGCGGCCCGACGACGTCGTCGGCGGCACTGACGCACGAGGGGCAGACGATGACCGATCGCGGGAACAGCACGCACGGACCCGAGCTCGACGACCAGCTCGCGCACGAGGCGCAGAGCATCGTCCAGGGGCACGGCAGCAACGCGCACGTCGAGGAGTTCCGGCAGGCCGAACCGGTCCCGGACGACACCGACGACGCCGAGACGGTCGCGGCCTCGGGCTACGACGGCGAGGGTGAGGGCTCCCTGCAGGACGACTCCACCGACACCACCTCGGACGGGTCCGGCTCCGACACCGTCTTCACGACCGAGACCGACGAGGAGGGCGATCGCTGATGGTCCAGACCTCCCGTGGGACCAGCGCCCTGCAGCCCGAGGTCGTCGAGGCGCTCCAGACGCCGGGCACCTGGGCGTGGGCGTACGTCGACGCGTCCGGCAACCGCGAGGACCCACGACGCATCGCGGCCCTGCAGCGCCGCACCGTGTCGGACGCGCTCTCGGGGCAGGGGTGCTCCGAGCGGGCCGCGCAGATCATCGAGGAGGAGCTCGTCGAGCAACCGGGCGTCCCTGCGCCGGTCGCCCGCTACGTGCTCGTCCGCGACGACGAACTCGTGCTCAGCGAGGTGCTGCCGGGGCACCTGCACGGGCAGGAGTCGATCGGCACCGGCGCCGTCCCCGACCTGCTGCCGCTGCTCGCGCACCGGCCCTTCGACCTGCCCTTCCTGGTCGTCACCGTCGGACGCGAGGGCGGCGGGTTCCGCAGCTACCGGCTCGGGCACGCGGCCACCGGCGCCGCCGAGGACGAACAGCGCGTGCAGGGCCGCACCGACACCCTGCACAAGGCGAAGTCCGGCGCCGGGTGGAAGCAACCGCACTGGCACCAGCACGCCGAGGAGATCTGGAAGCAGACCGCCGGCGAGGTCGCGGCGGCGATCGAGGAGGCCGTCCGTGCGACCTCGCCCCGCCTGATCGTGCTCGCCGGGGACGTCCGCGCCCGGGAGCTGCTGCGCGGGGAGCTCTCCACGTCGACCCGTGCACTGGTGACCGAGGTCGCCGTCGACCCGCGTGCCGACGACGCGTCCGAGAAGGCGCTCGTGCAGCACGTCGACCTCGCGCTCGCCCGGGTGCTGGCATCGCGGCGGCACGACGTGCAGGACCTCCTCCGCACGCACGAGGGTCGCGGGGACAACGAGAGCGTCAGCGGGCTCGGGTCCGTGGTGTCCGCGCTGCAGCAGGCGCAGGCTGCCGTCGTCGCGCTCGACGCCGGTGCCCTCGGCGACCGGACGCTGTACGCGCTCGACGCCGCGCCGTGGATCGCCACCGCCCCCGAGCAGGCGGCCGGTGCGACGGTGCTCGGGCAGGTGCCGGCGGTCTGCGCACTCGTGCGGGCGATCGTCCTGACCGACGCCGAACTCGTGCTGGTGAACGCCGCGTCGCTGCCGAGCGGTGCCCCCGCGTCCGCGCTCCTGCGCTGGCCCGTCGGCCCCGCAGTGCCCGCCTGAGCCCTGCCGGTCGCGCCCCCTTCCGCTCGACCCCTGCCGCGGACCCCTTCCGCGGAACGCGACGTCGGCGGCTGCTCGCAGCGTCACAGCCCTGCGAGGAGTCGCCGACGTTGCGTGTTGCGGAACAGCCCCGCGCCCTCGCCGCCGAGGCCCGCTGGGCGTCAGTCGTGCGAGACGTCGGTGCGCGGGACGACCGGCAGCGCGAGCAGCGGCAGCGCGGCCACGATGGCGAACGACGCCGCGAAGCCGAGCACCCCGACGAGGGCGCCGACACCGGGGCCGACGGCGCTCGCCGCGAGGAACTGCCCCGTGTTCTGCGCACCGAGCGCCCGTCCGGACCACGACGGCCCCGCTGCCTCGGCCACCGACGTGTAGGCGAGCCCGTTGTCCGCCACGGTGACGCTCGTGGCGATGACGAGGAACACCGCGGCGGGTGCCCAGTGCGACAC
Organism: Curtobacterium subtropicum; assembly: GCF_030362975.1. Lineage (NCBI taxonomy): Bacteria > Bacillati > Actinomycetota > Actinomycetes > Micrococcales > Microbacteriaceae > Curtobacterium > Curtobacterium subtropicum. The sequence continues at coordinate 26,088 of NZ_JAUCMM010000017.1, read as the reverse complement.
GTCGACGAGCGCGAGCGCGCCCATCACCGCGGCCGCCGCCACGGCGACGATCCGCAGCGGCCCGACCCGGGACCCCGCGCGGTCGCTCCAGGCGCCGACGAGCATCCGGCCCACGGCGCCGACGAACTGCGAGGCCCCGACCAGCAGGCCCGCCGCCGGTGTCGACCAGCCGAGCCCCACGAGCCAGACCAAGCCGTACGTCGAGAGCGTGAACTGCGGCACGACGAGCAGCACCGACACCAGGTGCACCCGCCACAGGAAGCCCGACGCCCGGTACGGGTTGGCGGAACCGGTGCCCGGGGTCGGCGTCGTCGCCCCTCGCACCGGTCGCGGTGGGTCGACGATGCCGACGGCGCAGAGCAGGGTGAGCACCGCGCACAGCACGAACGGCAGCACGAGGGCCGTCCGGACCCCGTGCGTCTCGGTGAGCACCGGCACCGTCACGGCAGCGAGCGTCACCCCGAGGGGCTGCGACATCTGCCGGATGCCCATCGCGAGGCCGCGCCGCTCCTTCGGGAACCACCCGACGACGACCCGTCCGCTCGCTGCGTTCGTCGACGCGCTCGTCATCCCCGCCGCCAGGAACGCGACACCGAGCAACAGCGGGTCACCGGCCGTGATCCACGCGCCGACGACGGTGAGCGTGGTCAGCGCGAGTCCGCCGGCGATGACGACGCGCTCGCCGACCCGGTCGGTCACCGCGCCCCAGGCGATCAGGGTGAGGACGAGGCCGATCGTCGGAGCGGCGGCGAACAGTCCCGCCGACGCGAAGGGCATCCCCTGCGCCAGCAGGTGCGGGATGAGCAGTGCCGGTGCGGCGACCACGAGGGTCCCGGCGGCCTGCGCGGCGACGCCGAGCGCGAGCATCGTCCACGCCCTGGCGGGGACGACGGCCGGAGCTGCGGTGGAGGTCTGCGCGGGCACGGCGTTCCGATCGGGAGTGGTTGGTGTACCAGGACGGTATACCAACACCCGTCGATCTGCACTACGCTGGTCCGCCGTGACCGAGACGACCGAGACCGCCGCGCCCGTGTCGCAGACGAGCCAGCTCTACGACAACCTCCGTGCGGCGATCCTGACCCTCGACATCGCCCCCGGCGAGCGCATCTCCGAGCGCGGGCTCGAGGGTCGCTTCCACGCGTCGCGGACCCCCGTGCGCGCAGCACTGTCGCGGCTCGAGCGCGAGGGGCTCATCCTCCACGAGGGGCGGACGTGGACGGTCACGCCGATCGACCTCGACGAGATCGCCTCGCTCGCGGAGCTCCGCGGCGTGCTGGAACCCGCCGCGGCTCGTCTCGCCGTCGAGCGGGCCTCGGCCGAGCAGCTCGACGAGGTCCGTGCGCACCTCGACCAGCTGCGCAGCACGCCCGACCGCGAGGCCGGGATCCGCATGGGCTCGACGTTCCACCTGGACCTTGCGGCGCTCGGCGGCAACCGCTTCGTCACCGACGCCATCGCTGACGCCCTCACGCGGCTCGAGCGGACGCGGTGGATCGAGGTCCGTACCGCCGAGGCTCGCGAGGCCGCGTGGGAGGAGCACAGCGCGATCCTCGACGCCGTCCGCTCGGGCGAGGCCGACCGGGCCGCCGAGTTGCTCGCGGCGCACGTCGCCGGGACCAACGACCGTCTGCTCGCGTTCATCGCCCAGGAGCGGCGGCGCCTGCGCGGTGCGGGCATGGCGATCGTCGGCAGCCCGGAGCTGCTCGGCGACAGCGAGCCGGCCGCGACCCAGGCGCCCTGACCCGGCCGCGCTGACCCAGGTGCCCTGACCCGGCCGCACTGACCCGGCCGCGCTGACCCGGCCGCGCTGACCCGGCCGCACCCGCTCGCTGCGGCGACCCGGCCGCACCGACCGAGCGGCACCGGCGGGACCTGCGAGGCGGACCGACCCGTGCCTCCCGGCCGGTCAGGCCCTGGTCGTGGGTTCCTCGGATCCGTCGATGTCCTGGGCGGCCCATGCCGCCCCGTGCTCGGTGTGGTCGAGGAGCGCGTCGCGTACCTCGGCCTCGTCGGTGGTGAGTCGGATGGCGTGCTTGCTGCCGGACCGCGTCTGCTGGGACATCGAGAGTTCCTCCTGTGTGCGTGGGCACCGTCGTGGTGCGCTTCCTCACGGGACGTTCTGAGGTCGCAACAGTCTGCGCCCGCCTGTCAGGGGAACGCAAGGGTCTCGGCTGGCCTGTGGAGAAGTCGCAGGCAGCCTCGTGCCTAGGATGGTCCGGCCGCGCACCGGTACCGCGGCCGGGCGGACGTCGGACGGGAGGCACGGCATGGGCGCGCAGCGCACCGCACCTCCCACGGTCTACGACGTCGCGTCCGAGGCCGGCGTCTCCATCGCCACCGTCTCCCGCGTGCTCCGCACGCCGGACGCGGTCCGCGAGGGCACCCGCGACCGGGTGCAGGCGGCGATCCGGAGCCTCGGCTACGTGCCCTCCGGCAACGCGCGCGCCCTGGCCGGCAAGCGGACCGGCGTGGTCGGCCTGCTGCTGCCCGGGTTCGACGTCGTGCCGGACGAGCGACCCGACCTCGTGACCGACGGCGGCGTCCGCGTGGTCGACGACCGTCGGCACGTCACCCAGCCCTTCTCGTCGAACCTGTACTTCGACGAGGTCCTGCGCGGTGCCGAGACCGAGGCGTGGCAGCGGGGGCTCGCGCTCATGGTGGCGGCCGGTCGAGGCTCCTCGCGCGACGTCATCGTGAACGACGTCGCCGGTCGCGTCGACGGCCTCGCGGTGCTCGCGCAGACGGTGCCCGACGACCTGCTCGAGCACGTCGCGCGCCGGATCCCGGTCGTGGTGCTCGCGGACGACCGCCGCTCGCACGGCTTCGACTCGGTGAGCGTCGACAACGCCGCGGGCATGCGCACACTGGCCTCGCACGTGATCGGTCGGCTCGGGATCCGGTCGCTGGCCTACCTGGCGGGGCCGATCGACTCGCCGGACGACATGGAACGGTCGACTGGCTTCCGGCAGGCGCTCGCCGACCACGACCTGGCGGTGTCGGACGTGCGGGTCGTGCACGGCGACTTCGGACGGGCACGCGCCCGGGAGCTCGCCTCGGCACTGTTCGACGGCGGTGACGTGCCCCGCGGGGTGATCTGCTCGAACGACCAGTCGGCGCTCGGGGTGCTCGATGCAGCGGGAGCGCGGGGGTTGCGGGTCCCCGAGGACGTCGTGGTGACGGGCTTCGACGGCATCGACGCCGGACGGTTCTCGGCGCCGCCCCTGACGACGGTTCACCAGCCGATGGGGGAGCTCGGACGCGCTGCCGTCCGGGCCATCGTCGACCGGTTCGAGCGGCGCGAGGGGCCTCCGCGGGCGGTGCGACTGCCGGTCGAGGTGCTGCTGCGCGAGAGCTGCCCGCCGACGCTGTAGCGGGCGCGGGCGCGGGCGTCCGGCGCTGTTCGTCCGAGCGGCCCTGGCGCAGGTCGCACGACATGCCGCCGGTTGCCGCTCCGGTCGCACGACCCGCCGTCCAGACTTCCACCCGGGCGGCACGTCGTGCGACCGGAACGCTCGCGGCGCGACCCGTGGCCACCGAAGCCGGCGATCGGAACCGCGGTTGCGCGCCGTGATGTAAGCGCATACATTGGGCACAGCACCCATCGACACGGAGGTCGACCGAGCAATGACGCTTCCCCCACAGCGCACGCGCGGGCACCGCGACCCGCGCCCGGACGGACGGCGGACGCCACCGGCGCCGCGCACCCCCGCCCGACGCCGCGGCCGCATCGCCGCGGCCATCGCCGGACTCGCGGTCGTGGCCCTCGTGGCCACCGGCTGCAGCATCCAGGTCCGCTCGGAGCCGGACCCGAGCATCGGCAAGGACACGATGCTCATCAACGCGGACCGCGGCAACCCGCTGTTCGACCGCAACTTCAACCCGTACATCTCGAACGCCCGCACCGCGAGCAAGTGGATGTACGAGCCCCTCATCGAGATCAACCCCCTCGACGGCAAGGGCACCCCGTGGCTCGCGAGCTCGTGGAGCCAGCCGGACCCGAAGACCATCGACATGACGATCCGGAAGGGCGTCGAGTGGTCCGACGGCACGGAGTTCACCCCCGAGGACGTCCTCTTCACGTTCGACCTGCTCAAGAAGTTCCCCGCGATGGACATCAAGGGCGCCTGGCAGCACATCAATCGCATCGAGCAGGACGGCGACCACGTCGTCTTCCACCTTAAGGGCGACGACGTGCCGAGCCTCAACATCATCGGCGCGACGTACATCCTCCCCGAGCACCACTACGGGAAGATCAAGGACCCCACCACCTGGCGTGACCCGGACCCCGTCGGCACCGGCCCGTTCGTGCTCGGCAACTACTCCGACCAGCAGTACTCGATGGACAAGAACCCGCGGTACTGGCAGGCGGACAAGATCGCCATCGAGCACCTGATCCTGCCCGCGACGAACACGCAGCTCGACACCGTCACCCGCGGCTACGACTGGGCGTACTCGTTCATCTCCGACGTCAAGGGCACCTGGGGTGCGGCGTCCCCGGACAACGAGTGGTGGTTCCCGGCCGGCGGTGTGATCGGCCTCATCCCGAACCTGACGAAGGCGCCCTACAGCGACGTCAACGTCCGCAAGGGGATCTCGTACGCGCTGAACCGCGACGACATCGCCGAGACCGCGTCCGAGGGCAACCTCAGCGCCGCCGGGCAGACCGGCCTGATCCTGCCGAACCAGGAGCAGTACCTCGACCCGTCGATCCCGGACAGGGGCATGATCACGCAGGACACCGACCGGGCGCTGGCCGAGCTCGCGAAGTCCGGCTACGAGCAGCAGGGCGGCAAGCTCGTCAAGGACGGCAAGCAGCTCGAGATCAAGCTCATGACCGCGAACGGCTACTCGGACTGGCTCCGTGCCGCGCAGCAGGTCCAGCGCGACCTCGGGAAGATCGGCATCAAGGTCGACATCCAGGCACCGCAGCCCGCCGGGTACCAGCAGAACATCAACAACGGCCAGTTCGACATGGCGATGGGCGGCATGGGGAACGGCGACGTCTTCCAGGCCTACAACTCGCTGCTGTCGAGCGACTTCTACCAGCCGGTCGGCAAGTCGACCGTGAACAACTTCGAGCGGTACCGGAACGCCGACACGCAGCAGCTCCTCGACGCGTACAAGGCGACGACGGACCGGGCCGAGCAGCAGCGGATCCTGAACCAGCTGCAGGCGATCGTGTACGACGACCTGCCCGTGATCGGCATGTACTACGGCGGGCTCTGGGGGCTGTTCAACACCGGCAAGTTCGTCGGGTGGCCGAGCGCCCAGGACCCCTACATGGCGCCGCAGAACTACGACTCGGCACCGCTGCTCATCTTCACGAAGCTCCGACTCCGTGACAGCGCAGCCGGCAAGAAGATCCTCGAAGAGCAGAAGACGCAGACGAAGGAGGCAGGCAAGTGAAGTACATCCTCCAGAAACTCGTCCTCTTCGTCCTCACCCTCTGGGCCGCGGTCACGCTGAACTTCGTGCTCCCGCGCCTCATGCCGGGCAGCCCGTCCGACGCGGCGCTCGCGAAGCTCAGCCAGAACGGCCCGGTCACCGACGCCACGAAGAAGGCCATCGAAGCCCAGCTCGGTGTCCCCTCCGGCAACCTCTGGGACCAGTACGTCAGCTACCTGCACCAGGTCGTGACGCTCGACTTCGGCACGAGCTACACGTTCTACCCGCAGCCCGTCGGCGACCTGGTCGGTCGCGCACTGCCGTACACGCTCGTGCTCGTCGGCACGGTCACGATCCTCGCCTTCGTGATCGGCACCCTGATCGGGGTCGCGGCGGCCTGGAAGCGCGGCACCTGGCTCGACTCGCTCCCGACCCTGTCGGGGTCGTTCATGTCGACGTTCCCGTACTTCTGGACGGCACTCCTGCTGCTGTTCTTCCTCGGCTACGTCCTGCACTGGTTCCCGACCACCGGAGCATCGTCGGCGACGAGCGTCCCGGGCTGGAACGGCACGTATATCGGCGACGTCCTGCGGCACGCGATCCTGCCCGCCGTGACGATCCTGGTGACGAGCCTCGGCGGCTGGATCATCGGCATGCGCAACGCGATGATCAACACCCTCGGCGACGACTACGTCACCTTCGCCGAGGCGAACGGCCTCCGTGGCCGCACGGTCGCCGTCCGCTACGCCGCGCGGAACGCGATCCTGCCGAACCTGACCGGCTTCGGCCTGGCCCTCGGCGGCGTGGTCGGCGGCTCGGTGCTGGTCGAGCAGGTGTTCGGCTACCCGGGCATCGGCTACCTGCTGTTCAACGCCGTGATCGGGCAGGACTACCCGCTCATGCAGGCCCTCTTCCTGATGATCACCGTGTCGGTGCTCATCGCCAACTTCATCGTGGACGTCCTGTACGGCGTCCTGGACCCGAGGACGCGCCGATGACCCAGACCAACGCACCGGACACCACCGTCGCAGTACGAACCCAGCAAGAACAACAAGCCCCTTCCAAGCTCAGGGCAGCAGGAAGACAGTTCGGCGTCGTCTGGAGCAACACCAAGGCACGCGTCGGCATCTGCATCCTCGCCTTCTTCGTCCTCGTGGCGATCCTGGCCCCGCTCCTCGCCCCGTACGGCGCCAGCCAGAACGGCTTCGAGCGCAACGCCGACGCGACCTGGGCGCACTGGATGGGCACCACCGCCGCCGGCGAGGACGTCCTCTCCCAGCTGATCTACGGCGCCCGGGTCTCCGTGCTCGTCGGCGCGGTCGCGGGCTTCCTGTCCACACTCGTCGCCGTCGCGATCGGCCTGAGCTGGGGCTACATCCGCGGCTGGGTCGCCGAGGTCATCGGGTTCATCGTGAACCTGTTCCTCGTCATCCCCGGTCTGCCGCTCATGATCGTCATCGCGGCGTACCTGCAGAACGGCGGCATCACGGTCATCATCGCCGTGATCGTCGTCACCGGCTGGGCGTGGGGCGCCCGCGTCCTGCGCAGCCAGACGCAGTCCCTGCGCAGCCGCGACTTCGTCACCGCCGCGCAGTTCTCCGGTGACGGCGCGACCCGCATCGTCTTCCGCGAGATCCTGCCGAACATGACGAGCCTCATCGTCGGCAGCTTCTTCGGCGCGGCGACGAGCGCGATCCTCGCCGAGGCGGGCCTCGAGTTCCTCGGTCTCGGCGACTCGTCGATCGTCAGCTGGGGCACGATCCTCTACTGGGCGCAGAACTCGAACGCGCTGCTCACCGGCCAGTGGATCCTGCTGTTCGCCCCGGGTCTCTGCATCGCCCTGCTGGCGATGAGCCTGACCCTCATCAACTTCGGCGTCGACGCCGTGTCCAACCCGCGGCTGCGCGAGGGCGCGCGGCGCAAGAAGGAGGCAGCAGCATGAGCGGCCAGACACCCGACGTGACCGGCGACGGCCTGGAGGCCCGTGGCGGCACCGCCACGCGCCTCCCGTCCGACGGCACCCAGGCCGACGTCCTGCTCGACGTCCGCGACCTGTCCGTCGTCTACGAGTCGGCCGGCCAGACGGCCGTCCAGGCCGTCGACCACGTCTCGTTCAGCCTGCGCAAGGGCGAGTTCGTCGGCCTGGTCGGGGAGTCCGGCTCCGGGAAGTCGACCCTCGGCTACGCGCTCACCCGGCTGCAGAAGCCGCCGGCGCGGACCAACGGCGGCAGCATCGTCTTCGGCGGGAGCGACATCCGCGACCTCGACGACGAGGCCCTCCGCCAGCAGCGCCAGGGCGGCTTCGCGATGGTGCTGCAGTCCGGCATGAACGCGCTCAACCCGGTGCGGACCGTGCGCAACCACTTCATCGACGTCTTCAAGGCCCACGGGCACGTGCCGCGCGAGCGCTGGGACAGGCGGATGCGCGAGCTGATCGGCAAGGTGAAGCTGCCCGAGACGATGCTCGCGCGGTACCCCGGCGAGCTTTCGGGCGGCATGCGGCAGCGCGTCTCGATCGCCCTCGCGCTCTCGCTCGAACCGCAGCTCATGGTGTTCGACGAGCCGACCACGGCCCTCGACGTCCTCGTGCAGCACGCCGTGATGGACACGATCATCGAGCTGCAGCGCTCCGAGGGGTTCACCGCGATCCTCATCAGCCACGACCTCGGCATCGTGCTCGAGGCCACCGAGCGCGTGCTCGTCATGCACGAGGGGCGGATCGTCGAGGACGGCCGGTCGCTCGAGGTCCTGCGCGACCCGCAGGACGACTACACGAAGATGCTGCTCTCGCACTACGCGGACCCGCGTGCTTCGGTCGTGTCGCTGCCGGGGTTCCCGGACCGGTCGCTCCGCGGCACGGACCAGACCCGGCAGGAGACCACGTCCTCGTTCAGCACCGTCGGCTCCCGTGAGCGTTCCGCCGCGAAGAACCCGATCGTCGTCGAGCACCTCGTCAAGACGTACCCGGCACCCCGCCGTGGCGAGCAGCCCGTGCAGGCCGTCCGCGACGTGTCGTTCACGCTCGAGCCCGGGCAGTCGCTCGCTCTCGTCGGCCAGTCCGGCTCGGGCAAGTCGACGATCGCGAAGATGCTCACCGGCGTGGAGCAGCCGACCAGCGGTACGGTCCGCTTCGGCGACACCGACGTGGCTCGTCTGGGAAGGAGGGGCCTGAAGGACCTGCGCTCCGAGGTGCAGATGGTGTTCCAGGACCCGTACGCCGCGCTCAACCCGCTGCACACCGTCGAGTACATCCTGTCCCGACCCATCGCGAACTACACCGGGCTCCGCGGGCGCGATGCCCGTCGGCGGGTGCTCGAGATCCTCGAGACCGTCGGCCTGACGCCCGTCGAGCAGTTCGCGCAGAAGCTGCCGCACCAGCTCTCCGGCGGGCAGCGGCAGCGCGTGGTCATCGCCCGGGCGCTCGCGAGCGACCCGCAGGTGATCATCGCCGACGAGCCCGTCTCGATGCTCGACGTGACACTGCGCGCCGGCGTGCTCGCGCTGCTCGAGGACCTACGGGAGCAGTGGGGCGTCTCGCTGCTCTACATCACGCACGACCTGCTGAGCGCCCGACTCATCACCGACGACATCATGGTGCTGCACGACGGTGTCGTGGTGGAGCGGGGCCGGACGGCCGAGGTGCTGCAGCACCCGCAGGACGACTACACGGTCGCGCTGCTGGACGCGGTGCCGAACCCGCGGCGGACACTGCTGGCATGAGCACCCTCCACGAGTTCCAACCTGTCCCGGCGTTCGGCCACCTGCCCACGCCCGAGGGCGTCGACGTCGTCGGCATCGACCTGCCCGTCGGGCGGCTCACCGCCTACCGGGTGGTCCCGGACGGCCCCTCGAAGGGCGTGGTGCTCGTCGTCCCCGGGTACACCGGCTCGAAGGAGGACTGGCGCACCTTCATGCCCCTGCTGCGCGAGGCCGGCTGGACCGCGATCGCGATCAGCCGCCGTGGCCAGGCCGACTCCGCGGCACCGACCGCACCGTCCGACTACTCGTTGGACGAGGAAGCGGCCGACGTCGTCCGGGTCGCGGCCCTGCTCGACGACGGGGCGCCCGTGCACCTGATCGGGCACTCGCTCGGCGGGGTGATCGCCCGCGCAGCCGCCATCGCCTCACCGGGGTCGTTCCGCAGCCTCGTGCAGTTCTGCTCCGGCCCGTACGGCTGGCCCTACCGCAAGGTCACCGAGCTGACGATCCTGCACGACACCGGCGGGAACCTCCGCCAGCTGTTCGACTCCACGAACCCACTGTGGGCCTCCCGACCCGACGAGGAGCTGCCCGACGACGTCCGGATGGTCCGCGACCGCTTCGACGCCACGAGCCCGCTGAGCGTCGTCGCGGGCGGGCACATCCTCGAGGACCACACCGACTCGTCCGCCGAGCTCCGCGCGACCGGGCTCCCGGTCCTCGTGGCGCACGGCGAGTGGGACGGCGCCTGGCCGATCCCGTGGCAGCGGCAGATGGCCGAGGACACCGGCGCTCGCTACGAGGTCGTCCCCACCAGCTACCACGGCCCCCACGTCGAGAACCCCGCCGCGACCATCGCCCTGTTCGACGACTTCCTGTCGGCGCACTGACGTCGACGCACCGAAAGGACCCATCATCACCACGCTGCAGTTCCCCGACGGCTTCCTCTGGGGTGCCGCCACCGCCGCCCACCAGATCGAGGGCAACAACGTCAACAGCAACTGGTGGGTGCACGAGCACGAGCCCGACACCACCATCGTCGAGCCCTCCGGCGACGCCGCGGACAGCTACCACCGCTACCGCGAGGACATCCGCATCGCCGCCGACCTCGGGCTGAACTCCTACCGGTTCAGCATCGAGTGGGCGCGCATCGAGCCCGAGCGCGGGTTCGTCTCCCGCGCCGAGGTCGACCACTACCGCCGGATGGTCGAGGCGTGCCACGAGGCCGGCGTCGAACCGATCGTCACGCTCATGCACTTCACCGTGCCGCGGTGGTTCGAGCGCGACGGCTCCTGGCGCGCGGACGACGCCGCCGACCTGTTCGCCCGGTACACCGAGGCCGCGCTCCCGGTCGTGCAGGACGGCGTCCGCTACGTCTGCACGATCAACGAGCCGAACATCGCGGCGATGCTCGCCGGGGGAGAGGACGCGTCGAACCTCGTCGCGTACGGCCTGCCGAACCCCGACCTGCACGTGGCGGACCAGCTGCTCGCGTCGCACCGGCGCTCCCGCGAGGTCCTGTCGCAGGTGCCCGGCATCCGGTCCGGCTGGACCATCGCCACGCAGGCGTTCCGCGCGAACGGGGAGCCCGGTTCCGAGGAGATGCTCCGCGAGTACGGCTACCCGCGTGACGACTGGTACCTCGAGCAGGCCGCGGGCGACGACTTCCTGGGCGTCCAGGCCTACACGCGCACCTTCATCGGGCCCTCCGGTCCGCTACCCGTGTCGGACGACGTCGAGACGACCCTGACCGGGTGGGAGTTCTACCCCGAGGCCTCGGCCGACGGACTCCGCAGCGCGTGGGAGCTGTCCGGCCACGTGCCGCTGATGATCACCGAGAACGGCATCGCCACCGCCGACGACTCTCGCCGCGTTGCCTACACGCAGGGTGCCCTCGAGGGGATCCACCGCTGCATCGAGGACGGCATCGAGGTCCTGGGCTACCAGCACTGGTCGCTGCTCGACAACTACGAGTGGGCCTCCGGCTACCGGCCCACGTTCGGACTCGTCGCGTGGGACCGGGAGACCTTCGCGCGGACGCCGAAGGACTCGGCGCGCTGGTACGGCAGGATCGCGCAGGCGAACGCGCTCGAGACGCGTCGCGACTGACGCGACCACGTGACGGACGGGCGCGCCCCGCTCGGCGGCAACGCGAAGCGTTGCGCGGGGCGCGCCGACCGAGCCTGCGAGGGAGGGGTGGCGGTGCCGCCACGAGCCTCCCGTCCGTCCGTGGGTCACGCGATCAGCGGGTCGCCTCGTCGCTGGAGGGGTCGTCGGCCGAGTACGCCTCGCCGACGGCATGCGCGTCGAACCAGGCGAGCAGCACCTCCTCCGCCTTGCGGGAGCCGCGCTCGCGGGCGAGGTCGAGCGCCGTGCGGCCCTCGGCGTCGAGCACCGTGACGTCCGCGCCGCGCTCGATCAGGGCCTCGGTGGTGCCGCGCCGGTCGAACCAGGCGGCGGCGTGCAGCGGGGCGAAGCCCCAGCGCGGGTCGACCTCGTCGATGCCGGTCGGGTCCGCGCCGAAGCCGTCGAGCTCGAGCGAGAGCCCGCCGACGTCCCCGTGACCCGCTGCGCGCACCGCCGGGGCTGCCCACTCGAGCCAGCCGTCCGGCACCGGGCCGTGCCAGCCGTGGGCGGGGCGCTCCTGCAGCTCGGACCACGCCGACTCGGCGACGGGACGGACCTCGATCACGACGTCGCGGAAGTGCACCGCGAGCTCGCCGGTGGGGGAGAGCAGGAGCCGGAGCTCCCAGACGTCGGCGTCGACGTGGGCGATCTCGCCGCGGGAGACCTGGACGTCACCGGCCGTGACGGCGAGGGGCGCGGTGTCCTCGGGCTCGAGCACCGCGCGGTGGAAGGTGAGCGTCACGCGGGCGTGGTTCCAGCGACGCCACAGGCCGTCCGGGGTGTCGAGCACCTCGTCGTTCCGGACCACGACGACGGCGCGGACCGTGCGGGTCGGCGCTTCGTCGATGCCGGCGGTGTCCGGCGTGCCGGTCGGCGTCGTGGTGGCGGTCTCGTGCCACTCGGCGATGCGGGCCTCGTTCCACGGCACGGACGCGAGGGCCGCGACGGACGGAGGTGCGTCGGTGACCAGGCGGGCGAGGTGCTCGGGGTAGCCCTCGACGTCCTCGAGGGAGACGTACCCGACCCCGGGCCAACCCACTCGACTCCATCGCACGGGGTCGACGCTACCTGCTCGCGCCCGTCGGGGGTGTCCACGAGCACGGGTGCCGTCCGTCGACGATCGCACCGGTGAACAGATCTGGAACTCCAGTATTGTGAATGTTAGTATTTGTCCATGACCCGACCCGCCACCCCGATCCGTGTGACCGTCGTCACGCAGTACTACCCGCCCGAGATGCAGGGGTGGATCCCGGCATCGGTGGCACGCGGTCTGGCGGAACGGGGTCACGACGTCACCGTGGTGACTGCCTTCCCGAACTACCCGTTCGGCAAGGTGTTCCCCGGGTGGAAGCAGCGTCTCGGGCACGTCGAACAGGACGGCGACGTCACCGTCCACCGCGTCCCGATCGTTCCCGACCACTCCGACCGTGCCGTTCGGCGGATCGTCAACTGCCTGAGCTTCGCTGCATCGTCGATCACGGCGACCCGCGCCGCCCGACGTGCAGACGTCGTCTACGTGCACAGCGCCCAGCCGACCGCGGCGATCGGGCCGATGCTGTGGCGGCGACTGTTCGGGACGCCCTACGTCCTGCACGTGCAGGACGTGTGGCCGGAGTCCGTCACCGGGTCCGGCATCGTGCAGAGCGCCGGCACTGCGCGCGTGATGCGGACGGTGCTCCTCGCGTGGCTCCGTCGACTGCACCGCTCCGCGGCCCACGTCATCGCGATCGCACCCGGCGCCGCGCGGCTGCTCGTCGACCGGGGCAGCCGGCCCGACCGGACCTCGACCATCGTGAACTGGGCGATGCACCTGCCCGACCCCGCTGCACGGGCAGCGCGATCGGACGACGGCACCACGACCATCGTCTACGCCGGCAACCTCGGGCCGAACCAGGGTCTCGACGCCGTCGTCCACGCTGCAGCTCGGTGTGCGGACCTCCCCGGGCTCCACTTCCGCTTCGTCGGCGACGGCCTCGCTGCCGATCGTCTGCGCGCCCTCGCGTCGGACCTCGGCGCTCCCAACATCTCGTTCGAGCCGCCGGTCGGTCGCGACCAGATGCCCGCCGTGCACTCCGGTGCCGACTTCGAGATCGTCGCACTGGCCGATGCCCCGATGTCCCCCATCACCATCCCCTCCAAGCTGCAGGACGCCATGGCGAACGGGGTCCCCGTGATCGCGGCCCTGCCCGGGGACGCCGCTGACCTGGTCAGCCGAGGATCGGCAGGACTGGTGGCGCGCCCGGGGGACGTCGACGCGATCGAGACCGCCTTCCGCGCCGCGCACGCGACCGGCGCCCCGGAACGCGAACGACTCGCCGTGAACGCCCGCGCCGTCGTCCGGACGCACATGCGCCCGGATGCGGCCATCGACCGCATCGAACAGATCCTCCGGGAGGCAGCCAGATGACCCCCTCCGTCCCGTCCCGTCCGTGGACGCGCCCGAAGCACGCGCTCGACCGAGTCGCAGCGGTCGTCCTCCTGGTTGTCCTGTCGCCGTTGCTGGCGCTCATCGCCGTCGCCGTCAGGTGCGAGGGGGCGGGGCCGGTCATCTACCGACAGGTGCGTCCCGGTCTGCACGGAGCACCGTTCCACATCGTCAAGTTCCGGTCCATGCGGCCCGACGCGGCGCTCGAACGGCTGGGTACCGACGGCGACCACCTGCGGATCACACGGCTCGGGCGGTTCCTCCGCGCGACGAGCCTCGACGAGCTCCCGAACCTGGTCAACGTCGCCCGCGGTGAGATGAGCATCATCGGGCCGCGGCCGCTGCTCATGTCGTACCTCGACCTCTACTCGGAGCACCAGGCGCGCCGCCACGAGGTCCGCCCCGGCATGACCGGCCTGGCGCAGGTGAACGGTCGGAACGAGTCGGACTGGGAGACACGCTTCGACCTCGACGTCGAGTACGTCGAACGGTGCTCCTTCGGGCTCGACCTCCGCATCCTCCTCGCCACGGTACGGACGGTCGTGACCAGGCACGGCGTGTCCGCCCCGGGGCACGCGACCATGACGCTCTTCCGCGGGGAGACCGCTCCGCAGAGCGAACACCGGGACGCCTCCCTGACCGCCTGACACTCCTCGCTCACCCCGCGCAGACCAGCGCGGTCTCCCGACCCGAAAGGAACCACCATGGACGTCCTCATCGTCGGCCAGGGCTACGTCGGCCTCCCGCTCGCGATGCGCGCTGCCCGTGCCGGGCACCGCGTGACCGGCATCGACCTCGACGAACGCCGCACCGCCGCGCTGCGCCGCGGGACCTCGTTCGTCGAGGACATCCCGGACTCCGAGGTGCAGCACGCCCTCGCACACCTGGGGTACCGAGCCGTCAGCGACTACGCGGACGTCGACCGGTTCGACGTCGCGGTGATCACCGTCCCGACACCCCTGACCGATTCGTTGCCCGATCTCCGGATGGTCGAGAGTGCTGCGCGCGCCCTGGCCCCCCTGATCGTCGACGGAGCGCTCGTGGTCCTCGAGTCCACCACGCACCCCGGGACCACCGAGGACCTGCTGGTCCCCATCCTCGAGGCCGGTTCCGGGAAGCGTGCCGGAGTCGACTTCTCCGTCGGCTACAGCCCGGAGCGCATCGATCCGGGCAACACCACCTGGCGTCTGGAGAACACGCCGAAGGTCGTGTCCGGCATCGACGACCGCTCCCTCGAACGCGTGCAGGCCTTCTACGGCGGACTCGTGGAACGGATCGTCCCCGTCGCCGGCACCCGCGAGGCCGAGCTCACGAAGCTGCTCGAGAACACCTTCCGACACGTCAACATCGCTCTCGTCAACGAGATGGCGATTCATGCAGAAGCGCTCGGTGTCGACATCTGGCAGGTCATCGAGGCAGCGTCGACCAAGCCGTTCGGGTTCATGCCGTTCACCCCGGGACCGGGCGTCGGGGGGCACTGCCTCCCCGTCGACCCGAGCTACCTGTCGTGGCAGGTGCGCAAGCAACTCGGCAAGCCGTTCCGGTTCGTCGAGCTCGCGAACGACGTGAACGAGCACATGCCGGACCACGTCGTCGAACGGGTGTCCCGGATCCTCAACGACGCCGGCCGAGCGGTTCGCGGTGCGCGGGTCCTCCTGCTCGGGCTGTCCTACAAGCCGAACACCGGTGACGTGCGCGAATCGCCCGCGATGCGGGTGCTCGAGCTCCTGTGCGAGCGGGGCGCTGCCGTGACGGCCGTCGACCCCCACGTGGAGGACCACCGGTGGCCGTCGACGGCAGCACGGGCCGTGGACCTCGACGCAGCGCTCGCCGACGAGCACGACGTGATCGTGCTCGTGACCGGGCACGCCGAGTTCGACCGTGACACGGTCCTGGACGCCGGCATCCCGGTGTTGGACACACGGAACGCACTGCGCTCCGCGACCCGGGCTGCGACGGAGCTCGTCGAGACGCTCTGACTCGGACGACACGAAGGAGCGGCACGGCGTGAGCCGTGCCGCTCCTTCGTGTCGTACCCGTTCCGTGTCGTACCCGTTCCGTGTCGTACCCGTTCCGTGTCGTACCCGTTCCGTGTCGTACCCGTCGCCCGGTGTCGTACCCGGAGAGGCTGGACCGCGCGCGACGCGTCAGTCGTCGAGCAGGTCGAAGACGTGCGGAGCCGTGGAGGACCGCCACCGGTCGTACACGTCGGCTGCCCGTCCAGCGCGCTCCGCGAGTCCCGCCGGGGAGAGCCCGGCCCACTCGCGCAGCACACGGGTCCACTCCGTCACGCCGCCGCCGGTGACGACCGACCCTCCGCCGTCCGCCAGACGGCTGGTCCAGGGCGTGGTGTCGGGGGCGAGGACGGGCCGCCCCATCGCGAGGGCCTCCGCGATCGTGCGGCCGAAGTTCTCGCTCGCCGAGGCCGTGATGAACGCATGTCCGCGGCGGATCGCTGCGAGACTCTCGGCACCGTCGAGCGGCCCGAGGAACCGGACGCGGACCTGCTCGGGCAGCGCTTCGGTGAGCCGTCGACACCGCTGCTCGTACGCCGGGTCCTGCGCCGGACCCGCGACGTCCAGGAGGACCGGTCGATCGATCCCGACGAGCGCTTCGAGCACGCGGTGGAGCCCCTTGTGCTCGACGAGTCGAGCCAGGAAGACCAGGTGGAGCCGGTCATCGTCGGGCAGCAGCGCACGGATCGATCGTCGCGGCAGGTCGACCTCGTTCTCGCGGACGACCACCTCGAGTCCGGCTCCCATGAGTTCCCGGATGTGTCCGGCCTCGTCCGGCGACGACGCGTGCCACTGCACCCCGTCGTGCAGCCGGAGCAGCTTCGCGGCGGACAGGAACAGTCGCTTCCTCCGACCGCGGTGTGACAGGGCCGCCGGACTGCACTCTCCCCGCGGGGCGAGGAGCACCCGGGTCGGTCGGAGCAGCCGGACCCTGGTGAGCAGGAGCGGCAGGATCGAGAACGTCGGGTCCAGCAGGCTGTTGAGGTAGAGCAGGTCGGTCGGCCCGGATCGCCGGAGTGCTCGCGCGACGCGCACGGCTCCTCCGATGCCGTCGGCACGGACGTACTCGACGGCGCGACGCGGCTGGTCCGTGACGCGTCTGGTCGCCGTGAAGGGCTCGGTACTGCCGAGGTCGTGGTCACGCGTGACGACGTGCACCCGGTGGTCCGCGCCTGCAGCGGCGGTCAGCGCGTCCAACGTCCTCGCCGGACCACCGGCGAGGACCGCAGGGGTGAAGTACGGGGCCAGGACGGTGACGTTCACCGGACGGACCGTTCCGCGACGCGCTGCGCGACCGCACGCCACTGCGCGCGGGTCGCCGCGACGGAGAAGGACGCCTCGACGTGCGCGCGGCCCGCGACACCCATGCGATCGGCGCGTGCCGGGTCGCCGAGCACGAGCGCGACCGCCGCTGCGAAGCGCTCCGGCATGCCCTCCCCGGTGTCGACCAGCATCCCGGTCATGCCGTCCTGAACAACGTGACGGGCCCCACGGGTGTCGGTGGCGACGACGGGGAGCCCGCTCGCCATCGCCTCGAGGAGCACGATGCCGAGTCCCTCTTCGTGCGAGGCCAACGTGAAGACGCTGGCGGACCTGAGCAGCTCGACGACGACCCTCGGCTCGGGTGAGGCCAGCACGTCGACGTGCTCGTGCAGGCCGAGGGCGTGGAGGCGTCCGGCGTCGACTGCACGCAGGCCGTTGCGCCCGGCCAGGACGAGTCGTCGGGTGACACCGTGCTGATCGCGGAGCAGGCGGTAGGCCTCGAGGAGCCCGCCGATGTTCTTCCGTTCGTCGTCGAGGCGACCGAGCATGACGATGGGTCCGGACTCGGCGCGGCGCTCGGGAGCGGAGAACCGTGCCGTGTCGACGCCGAACGGCAGGAGGTGGACCGGCGCGGCGGTCATCCCGGCGAGGACGTCGCGCATCCCCGGGTTCAGCGCGATGACCTCGTCCGCCACCCGGAGCCCTCGGACGTCGAGGCGCTGGACCACCCGGGTGGAGAGCCGGCGCCAGGCGGCCGTCGGTCCGCGTCCTGCGGCCAGCGCAGCCTGCCGTTCCTCCTCGACCAGGGTCGCGACGTTGAGCACGACCGGGACGTCGGTGCCGTGGAACACGTTCGCGAGCGCCGGGGAGCCGGCGACCACGAGCGCGACGTCCCGGTCGGCCACCAGGTCCGTCAACACGCGCCGCGGGAGGTACCGCACTGGTTCGACCTCGCCGAGGTGTGCGCCGACGTCGTGGACGACCACGGGGCCGAGCGCACGCTCCTCGGTCACCGGCCCGCGGTGCCACGTGGAAGGTGCTCCGAGGCGACGGTGCTGCGGCGCGTTGCGGGAGGTCCGGACGGACACCACGCGGACGTCCCAGCGCGCGTCCTCGGACAGCGCCGGGTCGGTGAAGGCCTCGATGGCGAAGTCGGCCACCGCCGCCAGCCCACCGCCCCCGTAGGCCGGCGTCCGGTACTCGGGCACGACGAGCGCGAGTCGTCGTCGGTGCGGCCGTGTGGTGCCGGTCATGTCTGGTCCCTCCGTCGAGCGTGGATGAGGTGCGCCCACCAGAGCGCTGCGTTCAGTGCGGTGACCGCAGCCGCCATCGCTGCCATGGCACCGATGCCGATCGGGATGACCGAGATCATCGCGGGGATCCGGAGCAGGGCCGACACCGCCCGGAGCTGCACGATCCGGCGGGACATGCCGAGCGCGCGGTGCGCGGACTCGGGGACCGCTGACACGAGCTGGAACAACAGTTCCAGGGCGGTGAGCGGGAGGATCGGTGCGACGAACGCCCAGGTCTCGCCGAGGACGGCTTCTCCGGCCGGGGCCGGGAGCGCGCCGGCTGCAGCGAGCGCGACGAGTCCCGGACTCGCCACCAGGCACAGCAGGACGGTGTCACGGCGGAGCCCCCGGAGCCCGCCCTGCGAGCGGAGCCGGGAGACGGCGCGGGGGATCAGTACGGAGCGGGCTGCGCCGAGGCACACCGTCACGGGGCCGGCCAGCGTCCCGGCGCCGCGGAGGGCTGCGGCGACCGTGAGGCCGCCAGTGGCCGCCGACACCCACGTGACGAGCTGGACGACGCCGCTGCCCATCACGGTGTCGGCGGCGAACGACAGTGATCGGCCGGTGGGCACGGGGGTCGACCGCCATGCCGGGAGGAGGTCGAACCGTTGCCGGACGGCGCTCACGTACCCGAGGACGGCGCCCGCTCCCGCCCACACCGCGAACGCCGTGAGGCCGGACCAGGAGCCGACCGCGGTCCCCACGAACGCCACGACTGCGACGGCGAGCCAGGTCGTCTCGACGAGGACGGCGGCGCCGCAGGACCCCCGGGCCACGGCGACGGCACGGACGCACTCCCGGATGGTCAGTCCGTGGAGCGTGATCGCGCCGACCAGCAGGTACTCGGAGTGGGTGACCAAGCCGGCGATGCCGACCACGACCGCTCCGGCCGCGCCGATGGACGAGGCGCGGCCGATGCGCGTCAGCGCGGCCGATCCGACGGGGTTCACGACCAGCGGATCGGTCACGGCGGACCGCGCCATCGCGGTCGACAGGGCGACGGCGGCCGCGGCGACGGCGAAGCGTCCGGTCTCCTCGACGCTGGCGACGCGCGCGACGGCGGTGGCGACGAGGAACCCCGAGGCGCTCGTGCTCAGTGCGACGATCAGGGCGCCGATGCTCCGCACCGCGAACCGTCGGGGACGCTGCGCGGGCGGGTTCACCGGGCCGGTTCCAGACTCGGGTGCGGGTGCGGGTGCGGGTGCGGATGCGGTTCCTCGACGGGGAGCTCCACGCGGACCCGGGCCCACACCTGGAGCACGAGCAGCACCGGTGCGGTGGCGACGAGGGTCTGCAGCAGTTTGATGAACGAGTCCGGAGGGGTCGCGAGCATCGAGAGCGGACCACCGATCAGCAGGACGAACAGCACCATCGCGACGGGCCGCACCTCGACGGAACGCCAGGGACGGAGCGCGCAGACGGCCATCGCGGCGGACGCGTAGACGAGGACGACGGCGAGTGCTCCCCAGAAGAACCACACGGTCGCGACGGGCAGGAACGTGTACGCCGAGGTCGAGGTCCCGCCGAGGAACTCGTTGACGGCACTCCCGGACGAGATCGGGGGTCTCGACGGATCGAGGATCCGCGGGACGAGGCCGTACCGGAGCGCCTGCCAGAAGTCCGGCTGCCCCAGGTCGTGTCCGGCGCCGAACTCGCGGGCACGCACGACCTGCTCGTCGAACCGCAGCCGGTCGGCCGCGGCCGTGGCCGACTCGTCGACGTCGATGCCGTTCTGCAGGCGCAGGGCGTTCCGGATCGCGAACACCGTCGGCCATGCTGCAGCGACGACGGCGACGCCCGTGAGCGTGATGGTCGGCCGGACGAGACGGGTCATGAGGAACAGCGCGACGACGAGCACCGTCAGGGAGCCGAGCTGCACGGTGATGTTGGAGATCCAGGCCGCAGCGACCTGCGCCGCGAGCAACGCCCCGACCCACGTGAGGGTCTCCGGACGGGTCATCCCGGTCAGGAAGTGCGCGGTGATGCAGAGCGCGAGCGCGACCTGCCCCCACGCGTTGAACGGGGTCAACGCTCCCGCGAACCCGCCGGCGACGTCTCCCGCCACCTGGGTCTGCAACGTGCTCGCTCCGAGCGCCGGCGCTCCGACGTTCGCGACGATCGAGACGACCGCGACCACCCGGGCGACGACAGCCACACGCTCGCCGTCCCAGCGGAGCGACGGTGCAGCCGAGCGGACGCTGCCCCGCCGAGGTGCCGTGCCCCCTTGCGGCCCGAGGCTCCGTTCGGTGAGCGCGATCGTCGCGAGCGCTCCCTCGACCGCGAACGCGCCGCCGGCGGCGAGCGCGGCGGTCATCAGGATGAAGTCGGTGCCAGGGGTGTCGTTCCACAGGGCGAGCGGCAGGATGACCAACAGGTAGGGAGCGAGCACCGCCGTGGTCGTGGGGAACCGGAGGAGCGCCCGGATCGCGAGCGGCCGCGCAGCCTGCCCCGTCACGGGCGTCGCCGGACACCGGCCGACGCGTGGTGCGCGTGTGCCGTGCCCAGGATGAAGCCGACCACGCGCCGGGCCGTGTCCGGCACCGCGTAGGCGGTCGGGCCTCCCGTCTGCGTCGGATCCGCGGTGGCACGCACGAAGCGCACCGCTTCGGTCACCGCGCGAGCGTCGACGCCCGCGGTGACCATCGAACCCGTGTCGATGGCCTCGGGGCGCTCGATCCGGTCGCGCAGGGTCACCGCCGGGAAGCCGAGCATGACGGACTCCTCGCTGACGGTCCCGGAGTCGGACAGCACGACGAAGGCCGAGCGCTGCAGTGCGTTGTAGTCGTGGAACCCGAACGGTTCGTGCAGCCGGAGGCGCGGCCAACGGGACGCGTCGAGTCCGGTGAGCGACCGCCGGGTGCGTGGGTGCGTCGAGACGAGCACCGGCAGCCCGTGCTCGTCGCCGACGGCCTGCACGGCGTCGAGCAGCGCGACGAGCCGAGCCGGTTCGTCCACGTTCTCCTCGCGGTGGGCGCTGACGAGCACGTACCCGCCCGCATCGAGGCCGAGCCGGTCGAGCACGTCGCTCGCCTCGATGGCGGCGAGGTGCGCTGTGAGCACCTCGCGCAGCGGGGAACCCGTGAGCATGATGCGCGAGGGGTGGATCCCCTCAGCGAGCAGGTTCCGCCGAGCGTGCTCGGTGTAGACGAGGTCGTAGTCGGCGACGTGGTCGATCATCCGGCGGTTCGTCTCCTCCGGGACGTTCTCGTCGAAGGACCGGTTCCCGGCCTCCATGTGGAACACCGGGATCCGCAGGCGCTTCGCGATGAGTGCTGCGATCGCGCTGTTCGTGTCGCCGAGGATCAGCACGGCGTCGGGACGCTCGAGCAGCAGGACCCGTTCGGTCTCGCGCAGGACGTCGCCGAGCACTGCGCCGAGTGACGAGGTGTCGATCGACAGGTGGTGGTCGGGGGTCCGGAGACCGAGGTCCTCGAAGAAGACGTCGCTCAGCTGCCGGTCGTGGTTCTGCCCCGTGTGCACGAGCACGTGGTCACACGTGGCGTCGAGGAGGCGGACGACCTCGGACAGCCGGATGATCTCCGGGCGGGTGCCGACGACGGTCAGGACCTTGGTCCGGGGCTGCGGTGCGTTCGTGGTCATGCGATGTCCTGGAAGGTGTCGGGTCGGAGGGGGTCGTGGAGTTCGTTGGTCCAGAAGGCGGTGACGAGCGGCGTGTCCCCGGTGTTGGTCAGGGAGTGTGCCCAGAGCGTCGGCATGTCGACGGCGACGGGCCGGTCCCCGCGTACCTCGATGACCCGACG
This sequence comes from Curtobacterium subtropicum, assembly GCF_030362975.1. Lineage (NCBI taxonomy): Bacteria > Bacillati > Actinomycetota > Actinomycetes > Micrococcales > Microbacteriaceae > Curtobacterium > Curtobacterium subtropicum. Next base: position 4,121 of record NZ_JAUCMM010000017.1, on the reverse strand, counting down.
CTCGTCGGCGAGGACACGCCGGAGGGTGATCCGTGCCTCGCCCTGGAGCACCACGAAGCGCTCGATCTTCCGGCGGTGGAAGTGGTCACCGCGGGTGACCCCGGGCACTGTGGTGGACACCCCGGTCTGGCCCGGACCGCCGTGCGCCCGCACGAGTTCGGTGAACGCACCGCGATGGTCCACCGCGGCCGTCAGGGGGTGCGTCGGCGCAGCGACGTAGGAGCGGTAGGTGTTGAAGAGGTCCCGGTCGAAGGCCGAGTCCAGAGCAGGGATCTCCCCGCGGCGGTGGACCTCGGCGAGCGCCGTGATCCGTCCCGCCAGGTCGGGGACGGACATCGTGGTGCCGCGCCGGTCGAGCTCGCCCTGGCCGATCGAGCCTGCGAGCGCCTCGGCGACGTCCTGCGCGTGCACGAAGGTACGGACGTGGTCGGACTCGACGACCGGCTGCTCACCCCTCGCGATGCGGTGGCAGAAGGTCAGCGCCACGCCGTTGTGGTACGGCGTGCCGTGCTCGCCGAAGACGTTCTGGATCACGAGGTCGACGAACTCGGCACCCCACCGCGTCGCCGCGTCCGCGAGGACCTCCGCCGCGCGCGCCTTGCCCTCGGTGTACGGACTGGTGCCGCGCATGCCGGTGTCCGCGTACACCAGGCGTCGTGGCCGGGCTCCCGTCGCGTCCAGGGCGGCCACGAACCGGCGGGCGAGTTCGACGTTGCCCTCGCGGACGTCGTGGTCGGCGCCCCGGGAGATCCCGGCGACGTGGATCGCGGTGTCGATGTCGGTGAGCTCCTGGCCCGGCGCGGTCTCGTCCGTGGTGCGGAGGTCGACGTCGGTCCAGCTCCGGCCCTCGGCGTGCAGCACCGTCCTCAGGTGCCATCCGACGAGTCCGCCGCGACCGCTGATGGCGATCACGCCGCGAGCCCGATCCGGGTCCGCCCGGCGCGTGCGAGCTCCGCACGGATCTCGGGCAGCGAGAGCAGGAGCTCCTCGACGCCGCACACGTCGAGGCGGTCGACGAAGTGCGAGTCGTACGCGACACGGTCGGTCTGCGCGGGGTCGCCCTCGTCGACGTACGCGGAGTAGTTCAGGTCACGGATGTCCGCCGGGATGCGGAAGTAGTCGCCCATGTCCTGGGCGCGGGAGAGCTCCTCGCGGCTGGCGAGTGCTTCCGACAGCTTCTCTGCGTGCCGCGTGCCGATCACGCGGAACGGGTCGCCCGTGACCCCGAACAGGTTCGCGATCGCGCGGGCCAGGTCGCCGATGGTGCACGACGCTGCCTTCTTGACGAACAGGTCCCCCTGGTTCGCGTGGACGAAGGCGTGCTCGACGAGGTCGACGCTGTCGTCCAGGGACATCATGAAACGGGTCATCTCGGGGTTCGTGATGGTGAGCTGCTGGCCGCGACGGATCTGGTCGACGAAGAGGGGGATCACCGAGCCACGCGAGTACATGACGTTGCCGTACCGGACGCAGGACACGATGGTGTCGGACTCGTGGTTGTTGAGTCCGAACGACAGCGCGACCTTCTCCATCAGCGCCTTGCTGATCCCCATCGCGTTGACGGGGTAGACGGCCTTGTCGGTGCTGAGGCAGACGACGGACTGCACGCCGGCGGCGACGGACTCCGCCACGACGTTCTGGCTCCCGAGCACGTTGGTGCGCACCGCTTCGAGGGGGAAGAACTCGCACGACGGGACCTGCTTCAGTGCGGCGGCGTGGAAGACGTGGTCGACACCGCGAACGGCACGGCTCACGCTCTCGGGCTCGCGCACGTCACCGAGGTAGAAGCGGGCGCGCGGGTCGCTCAGCTCCATGCGCAGTTGGTCCTGCTTCGCTTCGTCCCTGCTGAGGATCCTGACCTCGCCCACGCCACGAGCGAGGAGCCGTCTCGTGACGGTCTTGCCGAAGGAACCGGTGCCGCCGGTCACGAGGACACGGGAGCCGATGAGGGAAGCGGTGTTGAAGGTCATGATGGTCCTGTCTCGACTGGGAACGTTCTGACGTGTGGTGTCCGCCTCGCCCCGCGGGGGACGGCCCGTCGAGCGGGGCGGTGCGGGTCCGGACGACGGGGCGGTCGTGTCACTCGGCGACACGGACTCCGCGGGTGGGACGGAGTTCCGCCCTGGTCAGCTCCGGCGCTGCGCCGAGGTAGCCGTAGCCGTACTGCTGGTGCGGGGTCTTCACCATCGTCACGGCGAGTCCCAACGTGTGGGCTTCCGCGCGCTCCAGCACGGCGAGCGCGTCGCGGAGCTCGTGCGTGTGCGACTTGCCCGCCGCAGTGACGACGATCGCTCCGGAGCTCGCAGCGGCGAGCACCGCTGCGTCCGTCACCGGCAGCAGCGGTGGCGTGTCGACGATGACGTAGTCGTTGGTGGCAGCGAGCGCCGCGAGGACCTCGGTCATGCCGGCCGAGGAGAGCAGGTCGGCCGGGTTCGGGGGCACGGGGCCGGTGGGGAGGACGGTTCCGGTCTCGCCCCAGGGGACAGCGACGTCGACGAGTTCGGCTCGGCCGATCAGGACGTCGGTCAGGCCCGCGTGGTTGTCGATGTCGAGTCGGCTCGCGACGGCCGGGCGCCGGAGGTCGCAGTCGATGACGGCGACGCGCGCCCCGCCCTCCATGAGCGCCGCGGCGAGGTTGACCGTCGTGGTCGTCTTCCCTTCGCCGGGGTTCGCCGAGGTGATGACGAAGACCCGTCCGCTCGTGCTCCGTCCGAGGAAGCGGAGGTTCGTCCGGAGTGCGCGGAACGCCTCGGCGAATGCGCCTCGACCGTCCCCCTGGATGAAGACCGGCGTGCGCTGGAGGTTCTTCCACCTCGGCACGACTCCCAGCACGGGACGGTCCGTCACGGACTCGACCTCGCTCCGGCTCCGGATCTTCGTGTCGAGCAGTTCGCGCAGCATGGCTCCGAGTACACCGAGCGCGAGCCCGCCGCCGATCCCGAGGAACAGGGTCTTGGCCGTCTGCGGGGTCGCACGGTCCTGCGGGACGACAGCGGGCTGCACCGTGCGGATCGACACCGGGCTCACCGATCCCGCGCTGGCGTGCTCGAGATCGTCGGCGACCAGCTCGGTGAAGCTCTTGCTGATCGCGTTCGCAGTGGCTGCGGCCCGCTCCGCCGAGGTGTCGTTGACCGTGACGTTGAGCAGCACGGTGTCGTGCGGCGATGCTGCACGGACCCGGCGGGACAGGTCCTGCGCGCTGGTCTGCAGCCCGAGCTGGTCGATCGCGGACTGGAGCACCCGGGGCGTCGTGATGATGTCGACGTACGACCGGACGCGCTGTTCGGCAGCGTTCCCGCCCTGGACGAGGTCGGTGGCCGACCCCTGCTCGGAGGCCGCGACCGTGACGTAGAGGCGAGCGGTCGCGTCGTAGGTCGGCGTGGCGAGGACGAGCTGCGCTGTGCTTGCAGCTGCGCCGAGTGCCAGGCCGCCGAGCGCGATCGGCCACCGGCGTCGCAGCGCGCGGAAGATGTCGGGCAGATCCATACCAGTCCTGTCGTCGAGTCGGTGCACAAAGCATAGCATGTGAAATATGAAGTAGGAAGATCCCGGGAGCGGGAACCACGAAGGCCGACCGGTTCCCCGGTCGGCCTTCGATTCGGATCGTCGAGGACGATCAGCGCACGGTGTTGCCCGCCCCCTGGTCGTCGACCTGGGGGGTGCCGGACTCGACCCGCACTGTGTTGTTGGAGCCGAGCAGCATGACGGAGTCGACCGACGCGACGGTGATGGTGTTGTCACTGCCCTCGACGACGAGGCTGCCGGTCTCACCGATGGTGATCGTGCTCCCGGCGGCGGTGACGGCAACGGCATCGCAGTGGTCGATCGAGCGCTTCACGTGCTCGCCGCTCAGGATGGCCTGCTTGCCGTCGCAGGCGTTGTCGTAGGCCGCGGGCGCACCCGGGTCCGGGATCGGAGTGGTGGCGGTGGCGGTGGGTGTCGGTGTCCCACCGGTGGGATCGGTCTGCTGCGCGGAGCAGCCGGTGAGCAGGAGCGCGGTCATGGTGGCGGTGACGAGCGCCACAGCGCTGCAACGGATCGGCATGGTCGTCCTTCGAGGTCGTGTCGGGCCTGCGGTCGTTGGTCGGCGGCTGGTCGGAGACGTGCTCCGACCAGCCGCC
>NZ_JAUCMM010000016.1:0-56123 GCF_030362975.1 Curtobacterium subtropicum | reverse complement strand
GGCCGCGGGGGGGGGGGGTCCCATTGGCCCCCCCGCCTCCCGTCCGTCGATCAGCGCTGACCGGTGATCAGCGCTGACCGTTGATCTGGCCGAGCCAGCGGCCGAACGACTGCTCCTGCTGGTCGTCGTGCAGGGCGCGCAGGGTGCTGGTGGGCAGGCAGCGACGCTCGGTGTCGACGCTGTTCCCCTTGTGGAGGTCGAGGGTCATGGTGTGCTCCTTCGCGTGGTGTGCGGATGGTTCGACACCGCCGGTGGCACGGGCATTCCCGCTCGGGCGAGCGGACTGTCCGGTTCACGAGCCGGTGTGTGAGGACAGCGGGGTCAGGGTGTGACCATGCCCCCGTTGACGTTGAGCGTCTCGCCGACGACGTAGCTCGACTCCTGCGAGGCGAGGAACACGTACGCGGGCGCCTGTTCCGCCGGCTGTGCGGCACGACCCATGGGTGACTCGCTGCTGCCGAACTCGGGCAGCGACTCGGGGTCGACACCGCCGCTCGGCTGCAGGACGCTCCAGGTCGGCCCCGGCGCGACGATGTTGACGCGGATCCCGCGCTCGACGAGCAGCTGCGAGAGCCCCTTCGAGAAGTTGTTGATCGCGCCTTTCGACGCCGCGTAGTCCAGACGGTCCGGCGCCGGCTTGTACGCCTCCATCGACGCGGTCGTGGTGATCGTCGACCCCGGCTGCAGGTGCGGCAGGGCGGCCTTCACGAGACGGAACAGTCCGAAGACGTTGACGTCGAACGTCGCCTCGAACTGGTCGTCGGTGATGTCGAGCAGGTCCGGCTGCCACCGCTGCTTGCCGGCGACGCTGACGAGCGCGTCGATCCCGCCGAGCTCGGAGACGGCCCGCTCGACGAGCTGCCCCGCGTAGGCCTTGTCGCGGAGGTCACCGGGGACCGCGACGGCCTTGCGACCGGCGGCCTCGACCTGCTCGATGACGTGGTCCGCGTCCGACTGCTCCTCGGGCAGGTAGGCCAGGACGACGTCGGCGCCCTCGCGGGCGAAGGCGATCGCGACGGCGGCTCCGATGCCGGAGTCGGCACCGGTGATCACGGCTCTGCGGCCCTCGAGTCGCCCGGTGCCGCGGTAGCTGGACTCGCCCAGGTCGGGGACGGGGGTCATCTGCGACTGCAGGCCCGGCTCCTCCTGGGTCTGGGGCTCGGGGGAGACGTCGGGGTACCGGCTGCGCGGGTCACCGAACGCGTACTGGTCGGACGGCGCGGCGCTCATCGGGTCGCCTCCAGCTCCACCTTGACCCAGCCGGGCTCGCGCCGGTCGAAGGCCTCGTACGCGGCGATCGCGTCGCCGATCGGCTCGTGCTCGGTGATGAGCGCGGTGGGGTCGAACTGACCGGACGCGACCAGGTCGATGAGCGGCGGCGTGACCGAGTGGTGGTCGCAGTTGCCCATGCGGATCGTCAGGTTCTTGTTCATCGCCTGGCCGATCGGGTAGCGCTCGGCGGTGGGGCCGTAGACGCCGATGATCCCGATGCGGCCATACTTCGCGACGGCGGCCACGGCCCACTGCGCGACCTGTGACGGGCCGTCGCCGGGCTTCCACTGCTCGAGGTCGCCGAAGCCGTCCGGCGAGGCGTCGGGCGCGACCTGCTGCACCTCGGCGTCGAACGCTGCGGCGTCCTCGTCGGAGACCGCGGCGGGGCCGCGCTTCGGGCGCTCGGCGTCGACACCGACGGCGTCAATCACGGCGTCCGCGCCGATGCCGTTCGTCAGGTCCTTGATCGCCTGCACGGGGTCCTCGCGGTTGTAGTCGACGACCTCGCAGTGCTGCGCGAGCGCGGCGGCCAGTCGGGTCTCGTCGCCGTCGACGACGATCACGCGTGCCGCGCCGAGCTTGTACGCCGAGGCGGCGGCGAACTGGCCGACGATGCCGGCGCCGAACACCACGACGACGTCGCCGCGGGTGACGCCGGCGAGCTCGGCACCGAACCAGCCGGTCGGGAAGATGTCGGAGAGCAGGATCGCCTGCTCGTCGCTGACGTTCTCGGGCAGCGGGTGCATGGTGTTGCGGGCGTACGGCACCCGGACGTACTCGGCCTGCAGGCCGTTCACCGGTCCGGTCGACTGCGGCCCGCCGAAGAAGCTCGTGCCGGCGTCGGGTCCGTTCGGGTTCGCGACGTCGCACTGTGCGGTCTTGCCCATCCGGCAGTACCGGCACGCGCCGCACGAGATCGTCGAGTTGATGACGACGCGGTCACCGGCGCTGAACCCGCGGACGGCGTCGCCGACCTCGGTGACGACGCCGACGGCCTCGTGCCCGAGGATCGTGCCCTCCTCCATCGGCGCCATGGTGCCGCGGACGAAGTGCAGGTCGGTCCCGCAGATCGCACTGCGGGTGATCCGGACGATCGCGTCCTCCGGGTGCTGGATGGTGGGCTCCGGGACCTCGTCGAGGCGGATGTCCCCGATGCCGTGCCAGACCACTGCGCGCATGTCGCTCTCGCTTCCTGTCGTGGGGTGTTCGGGGGACACACAACCCGGGTCGGCCTGGACGGACGCGGAGCGGCGTCCGCTCAGCGCACGGGAACGGGGGACACGCAGCGCTGCGTGGACACCCAGGCCGAACGCGTTCGCTGGCGCCCATGAGTGACGACCAGCACGACGAGAAGCAGACGCGCGACGACTTCGCCGGTGCGGTGAACATGACCGCGTCCGAGCTGAAGAAGTGGCTCGCCACGGACGAGTCGAAGGAGGTCGGGCAGAAGTCTGACGGCGGCGGTGAGTCGACCGGGCACGAGAGCGGGCGGCACATCGTCCGCATCCTCGAGAAGAAGCAGGGCGACTACACCGACGACGACTACGCGCACATGCGCAAGGTGGTCGGCTACGTGGCACGCCACTCGAAGCAGGAGCCGAAGGGCGACTCGCACGACTCGAAGTGGCGGTACTCGCTCATGAACTGGGGCCACGACCCGGAGAAGTAGGCCGTCCGTCGGCGTCGGGCAGAATGGGGTCGTGGACGACTCCGGCATGCCCCGCTTCCGCCGCATCTGGTCGACGATCCAGGTCGGCGTCCTGGCTGCGGCCGTGGTGTTCTGCGTCGTGATGCTCGTGATCGGGCAGGGGAAGCTCGACCGCGTGTACGCGGTCGCCGCGGTGTTCTTCGGCCTGGCGCTGGTCGGCCACGCGACCTACCTCTGGCTGCTGGCGCGCGCCCGGCGCTGAGCGGCGGACGGACGGGAGGCGCGTGTCCGCAGTCCAGCAGGGGCCACGCCGGCCGGTTCCCGGCAGACGCGCCAGCGGCTGTCGGGCCGTGCCCGGTGGGGGTCTCCCGTCCGTCGTCAGGACTGCTGCCAGACGCGCACCCAGTCCACCAGCATCTGCTGCGGGAACCGGGTGGTGGCGTCCGGCGAGCCCGGCCACGTGCCGCCGACCGCGACGTTGAGCAGCACGAAGAACGGCTTGTCGAACACCCACGGCGACGAACCGACGTCGGCCCGGGTGACGGTGCGCTGCGCGACCCCGTCGACCGTCCAGGTGACGGACCCGGGCCGCCAGTCCACGCCGAACACGTGGAACGCGTCCGCCCATGCGGCGCCGTTCGGCAGTGTCGCCGCGGCGGAGAGCCCGTTCGCGCCCGAGTAGCCGGGCCCGTGCACCGTGCCGTGGACCGTGCCGGGCTCGTACCCGACGTTCTCCATCACGTCGATCTCGCCACACGCCGGCCAGCCGACCTGCCCGATGTCGGCGCCGAGCATCCAGAACGCGGGCCAGATGCCCTGCCCTCGCGGGATGCGGATGCGGGCCTCGATCCGGCCGTACTGCGCCGTGAAGGTGCCCTCGGTCTTCAGCCGGGCGGACGTGTAGGTGCCGTCGGCCTCCCGTCGCGCCGTGATGGTGAGGTTGCCGACGCCGTCCAGCGCGCTGTTGCGGCGCGAGTCGGTGTAGGTCTGCAGCTCGGCGTTCCCCCACCCGCCGGCACCGGTGTCGAACCGCCAGATGCCGGGGTTCGGGGCGCTGCCGGCGGCGCCGTCGAACTCGTCGGCGGCGAGCAGTACGGCACCGGACGTCGACGTCGTGGCTGCTCGGGCGCCTCCGTCGGCGGAGAGGACCGTGCTGGCGGCGGCCGTCGCAGCGGCGGCACTGCCCAGCCCCAACGTCAGGAAGCGGCGTCGGTCGACGGCGCGCGCGGCGTCGTGCGGGGTGCGGTCGTGCGGCATGTGGGGGTCCCTGTCCTCGCGCCCGTCGACGGACGGGACGCACGATCATCACCCGTGATCGGACCCGTGACCAGTCCACACTTCGAGGGACAACCGCGCGGGGTCCGGCTCAGGGGCGGTAGCCGACGCACAGCACGGTGACGTCGTCGGGGTGGTCGCCCGCGTGGGCGAGCTCGGCGATGCCGTCGACCAGCTGCTGCGGGTGGTCGCGCTCGGCGACCCACGCCTCGAACCGGTCGAGCGAGTCGAGGTCGCCGCCGAACAGGTCGAGCACGCCGTCGCTGACGGTGACGATCACGTCGCCCGGCTCGAGGACGGTGTCCTCGGCGGTCCACACCGTGCCGACACCGATCGGCAGGTGGCCGGAGCGCAGGGAGCGCACCGTGCCGTCGGCGCTCCGGAGCACGGTCAGGCCGTGCCCGGCGTCGACCCACCGTGCGTGCCCGTCGCGGTCGACCCGGACGTGGAAGCACGTCGTGAACTGGCCGCTGGTCAGGTCCGACGTGCCGGTGGCGAGCCCCGTCGCGGCGCGCCGGACGGCCACCGCGGGGTCGGACTCGTCCACGGTGCTGCGGATGAGGGAGCGCACGGCCGCGGCGATCATGCCTGCGCCGACACCCTTGCCCATCACGTCGCCGAGCGTGAAGGCGGCTCCACCGGGGGTGGGGAACCAGTCGTAGAAGTCGCCCCCGACGGTGCGGGCCGGGATGCAGACGCCCACGGCGCGGAGCTCCTCGGGCAGGCCGGCGGCGGTGGTCGGCAGGAGGGACTGCTGCACGAGGGCGGCCCGGTCGATCTCGCCCTCGGCCACACGGCGTCGACGCTGCACCGCGGCGAGCTGCAGACCGGCCTGGCGGGCGAGCTCGTTCGTCACGGCCGCCGTGGCACCGAACACGAACACCACGATGAACAGCCGTACGAGCTCACTCGGCCGGGGTTCCGTCGGCGAGATGACGTAGGACAGCAACAGCGTGCCGGTCGTCCCGAGCACCGGCCACACCACGTTCCGCCTACCCGGGTTCGCGGCGACCCACACGACGGGCAGCACCACGATCGCGGTGAAGACCGATGCGGCGTCGCCGGTGCCGTACCGCAGGAACCCGACGGCGAAGAAGTCGATCGCGGGGACGAGCAGTTCGACCCGCATCGCCCACGACCAGCGTGCGGCGACCGCCGCGAAGACCAGGCCTGCGAGGGCGATCGCGACGCCGGTCCACATCACCGGCGCATCGGTGACGTCGAGCCACGGTGAGAAGGTGCTCCCGACAGCCGCGCCGACGATCAGGGCGGCGATGATGGTCTGCTTCGCGAGCGGCGCCCACGAGGTGCGCAGCCCGGCGAGCACGATCGGACCGGTGTCGTCGCGCACGCTGGTCGTCCACGTCGTCGTCGACGAGGGGCGGTCCGCGGTGCTCGTCACGCCGTCGAGTCAACCCCGGTGGCGGCGGTCAGGCAACCTGTGGGCCGCCTCCGGGCGTGTTGAGCCACGCTCAGGGTGAACGGACGCGTGCTCAGAGGCCGAGTCGGAACGCCAGCGGGACGAGCAGCCCGGCGACCCAGACGAGCACCATCACGAGCGCCCCGGCCGCGAGCCACCGACGCCGCCGCCGGAGCCTCGGGCTGCGGTCCTCGCCCCACATCTGCGCCCGGACCAGGGTGCGGTTCGCCTGCTCGACGACCTTGCGGACCTCGGGGTCCTCCAGCGGCAGCGACCCGGATCGGGCGTGCTCGGCGATCGCCGTCGCTTCCTCGACGGTCAGCTCGTCCTTCGGCATGCGCCCATCGTCGCACCCCGTGGTCGGGCGCGGGAAGAGTCGATCGTCTCCCGGCCTGGACACCACCGCAGCAGGCCTCGGGTACCAACGAGGACATGACCAAACGGTTCCGCGGGAAGATCGTCGTCGTCACCGGAGCATCGAGCGGCATTGGGAGGGCCGCAGCACACGAGTTCGCGCGACAGGGCGCCACGCTCGTGCTCGCCGCCCGAGGAGAGCAGTCCCTCGAGGCCGCCGCCGCCGAGTGCCGTGCCCTCGGCGTCGAGGCGATCGCGATCCCCACCGACGTCGCCGACGAGCACGCGGTGCAGACCCTGGTCGCCACGACCACCGCGCGCTTCGGCCGGATCGACGTGTTCGTCGGCAACGCGGCCCTGTTCGTGTACGCGCTCTTCGAGCAGACCCCGACGAAGGCCTTCAAGCGCGTCGTCGACACGAACCTCTACGGACACCTGCACGCGATCACCGCCCTGCTCCCGCACTGGAAGCAGCGGGGGAAGGGCACCTACGTCCTGGTCGGGTCCATCCAGTCGCTCCTGTCCGCGCCCTACCAGTCGGCGTACGTCACGAGCAAGCACGCGGCCCTCGGCCTGGTCGACGTCCTCGGCGACGAGTACGCCGGCACCGGCATCCGCTTCACCGCCCTGCTGCCGTCGACGATCGACACCCCGATCTACCAGAACGGCGCCAACTACACCGGCAAGACCTCGCACCCGCTGCCGCCCACGGTGTCGGTCCAGCGTGCCGGCAGGGCCGTCGTGCAGGCCGCGCTGCACCCGAAGCGTTACCGGTTCGTCGGGCGAATCCAGGCGTCGCTCGTCCCGCTGCAGTACGTCTTCCCGGGCCTGTTCCACCGGATCACCAAGCCCATGGTCGAGACGTTCGCCCTGCGCGGCAGGGGGGTCCCGAGCGACGGGAACCTCTACGCGCCCGCCGACGCCCACAACGCCACCGACGGCGGCTGGGTCGCGAAGCGCCGCCGCGTGACGCGTCCGCTCGTCTGGGCGGGCGTCGCCGCCGTGGTCGGGACCGTCCTGCTCGGCCGGCCGCGCCGCTAGCGGGGCCGACCCACCGACGGACGGGAGGCGCGCGTCGAGCCGGCCGCGCCGCCTGCGGGCCGACCCACCGACGGACGGGAGGCGCGCGTTGAGCTGGCCGCGCCGCCTGCGGGCCGACCCACCGACGGACGGGAGGCGCGCGTCGGACCGGCAACGGGCCTCCCGTCCGTCGGCCGCTCGCCGTACGCTGAACGGGTGGAGTTCCCGGGGGAGGCGGCCGACGCGCGCGACGCGTCGACCTCTCCGGGGTCACCCCGGGGCACGCAGGACCAGCAGGACGACACGCCCCGAGCGGGAGAGCGCGCTCCGCGCGCCACGCCGCACGGAGGCACCGACGGGTCCCCCGGGAACCCCACGCCCCTGTCCGTCGTGGCGGCGGCGCTCGCCGACGCCTTCCTCGCCGCCGACACCTGGACCGCCGACGACCTGACCGCCGCCGGCTACACCGTGGTCGGGGTGGAACGCGCCTACGTGGGCCGGGCCGTGGGCGCGGTCCTCGACGCCTACCCCCGACCGCCGGTCGACGCGCCACGTCAGCTGGCCGGCGTGCTCGCCGCGGCCCCTCGGCTGGCCGCCCTGCACCGCTCCCGCGAGGCGCGACGTCCGGTCCGCGTGCTGACCCGACGCGCCACCGCCGTCCGGGCACGACCCGCCGTCGACAGCCCGCTGCTCGTCGACACGCTCCCGGAGCTCGCCCGGGCACTCGACGTCACCGTCGGCCGGCTGCTCTGGCTCGCCGACACCCGGGCGTGGAACCGGCACGCTCCGGCCGACGGTCCACTGCACCACGTCCGCCACGAGTGGATCGTCCGCCCCGGGCGGGTCCCACGGTTGCTCGAGAAGCCGATGGACCTGCTCCGCAGGACGCAGCGGGTCCTGCTGGACGGACTGCTGGTCCGGCTGCCGGTGCACGACGCCGCCCACGGATTCGTCGCCGGCCGCAGCGTCGTCACCGGGGCTGCGCTGCACACCGGTCGGCAGGTCGTGCTCACCGCCGACCTGACCACGTTCTTCGCGAGCGTCAGCGCGTCGACGGTGTACGGCGTGTTCCGGTCCGTCGGCTTCGCCGAACCGCTCGCGCACGTGCTCACCGGCCTCTGCACCCACCGGGTCCCGCCGCACGTCCTCACCGCGATGCCCGCCGGCGGGACGCCCGAGGAACGGGCCGCCCTGCGCGAGGCGCTCGCCGTCGCCCACCTGCCGCAGGGTGCGCCCACCTCGCCGGCGCTCGCCAACACGGCGCTCCGACACCTCGACGCCCGGCTCGCCGGGTGGGCGTCGGCGGGCGGGGGCCGCTACACGCGGTACGCCGACGACCTGACCTTCAGCGGCGACGACCGACTGGCCGCTCGGCCCGACGCCTTCCTGCGCGGGGTCGAGCGGATCGTCGCGGACCAGGGCCTCCGGCTCAACCCGCACAAGACCCGTGTCCGTCGGCGGGGCTCCCGGCAGTCGGTGACGGGCGTCGTGGTCAACGACCTCCCGTCGCCCGGGCGGCGCGAGGTCGACCGCCTGCACGCGGTCCTGCACAACTGCGTCGTGCACGGCCCGACGTCCCAGGACCGCACCGGACACCGGGACTTCCGCGCGCACCTGCTCGGTCGGATCGGCTGGGTCGAGCAGGTGCACCCGGGTCGTGCTCGCCGGCTGCACGAGGAGTTCGCGCGCATCCGCTGGTGACGCGGCCGTCCCCGACACGGGACGGCGCCGGCGGCGCGCGACACACCTGTCCGCAATGCGAACACGGACCGCCGCTGCTGAGACGATGCGATCGTGACTGTGCAGGCACCGGGGCCCGAGCGCCCCACGTTCCGCCGGTTCCGGGTGGAGGCCGTCAGCGAGGAACGCGGCGTCGAACTCGACACGATCTACGGGACCGCCGGCGGGATCGACAGCGCCCTCGAGGCCTTCCGCTACCTCGGCGCGGGCGACACCGAGGTCTCGGTCCGGCGCGCCGAGGTCGAGGGGACGCGTGCGGGCACCATGCAGCCCCGCGACGAGCACATCGTCTTCTGGGTCGGGGACGGCAGCGCGACCATCGAGGACGTGGACGGCGGTGGTGCGCTCGTCGTGGAGCCGGGCGTGCCGGTCCTGCTCTCCGCCTCGCGCCGCTACGCCTTCACGGCGGACGTCCGCACCATCACGATGGTCCACCTGTCCGACCGTCTGCTCCGGCGCGCACTCGTCCGCAGCGGACACGTCCCGACGGGACCGGTCGTCCTCGCGCTCGAGTCGACGGACGAGTCCGCCCGGCGGACCCTGCGCGACGTGATCCGTGCCCACGGCGGCCCGGTGATGGACGCGGCGCTCGCCGACGCCGCCCGCCAGGCCGTCAACGCCGAGATCGCCGACGCCGTCGTGGCCGCCTTCCCGGTGATCCCGAGCGCGGCACCGACCGCGCGTGGCTCGGCGGCTCGCGCGGCGGAGTGGATCCGCACGCACGCCGACCAACCCCTGACGCTCCGGGACATCGCGGACGCCGTCGGGATCAGCGAGCGCGGACTGCAGAACGCGATGCACCGGCGGTTCGGCGAGTCGCCGATGGCGCGGTTGCGCGCCGAGCGGCTCGACGGCGCTCGTCGTGACCTCGAGGACTCGGGCGGGGAGCTCCTGGTGGCCGACGTCGCGCGGCGGTGGCAGTGGGCGCACCTCGGTCGGTTCGCGGCCGCGTACGCCGAGCGGTTCGGCGAGCACCCGAGCGACACCCTCCAGCGGAGTCGGCGGGACGACGCGCTGCGGTGACACCCGGACACCGCTCGACGGTGGCGCCTGGTCCGTCGCACGGGTGCGGGTGTCGGCGGTGCTCCCTACGGTGGCACCGTGGTCGAACCGGTGGACGCGTGGTGGCGGCGGCGACAGTGGTCGCGCGGTGTCGCCGTGCCGTACGCCGTCGGCGAGTTCCGGGCGGCGTGGGCGTCGTACCCGGTCCTCGTGCGGCAGTACCACCCGGAGTGGAACCACGGCGTGGTGCTCACGCAGGTCCCGCCCGCGGCGGAGGTCCTGCTGACCTGGGAGTGCGACGTCGGACACGTCTTCGTCGCGACGCCGGCCGAGCAGCGTTCCCGCCCCGGTCGGGAGCGCCGCAGGTCGGTGTGGTGCCCCGAGTGCCACCTGCAGGCGACCCCGCAGCGGTGGCCGGTGCTCCCGGTGGACTGGCCGGCGGCGGTCCCGGCCCCGCAGCGAGCCGAGCGGGTCCGCGGTCGGCAGACGCTCCCCGCTGCCCCGGCTCGCGGTCCGGCGCCGGGACCGAGTGCGGCGACGACCCAGCTGCCGAGCGGCGCGGTCGCGTCGTCCCGGTCCGGGTCGCGGTCCCCGGGTCGTCCGGGCCGGACCGGCGGCGGGCGCTCGGCACGACCGGTCCCGCGGTCGGTCTGCCCGAAGACGCCGCGGCTGCCGTCCGGTGACTCCTTCACGAGCGTGTGTGCCCCTGCTCCGGCCTCGGCGGTCGAGGCCGACCTCCGACAGGCACTGCGGGATCGCTTCGCCTTCACGTTCGACCACACCGCGATCCGGCTCGACCGACCGTTCTTCGACCACGTCGAGGCCTGGCCGGACATCGTGCTGCCGGAGCTCCGCGTCGCGATCGAGTACGACAGCACCGGACGCCACGGACTCGAGCACGTCGGACCCCGGCAGGAGACGGACCGTCGGAAGGACCGGGCGGTCCGCGCGGTGGGCTGGGAGGTCGTGCGGATCCGGACCGGTCGCCTGCCCGCGCTCGGGCCGTACGACCTCGAGGTGTCCGGCATCTCCGGCCGGACGGTCGAGCGGCTCGTCGACACGCTGCGGGACCTCCGCGGGCCGCTGTTCGTCGACGCCTACGCGCGCTGACGGCCGAACCGGCGCAGGGTCTGGCGCGGGTACTCCCCGTGGCGCTGCTGGTACGTCGCGGAGAACCGGCCCGCGTGTGCGAAGCCCCACTCGCGTGCGACGTCGGCGATGTTCGTCGTCGCGGGATCGCCGGCGAGCAGCGCGTCGCGGACCCGGTCGAGCCGGACCTGCCGGATGTAGGCGTTCGGCGACAGCTCGAAGGTCCGTTGGAAGGCCGTCTGCAGGGCACGGAGGCTGAGCGAGGCGACACGCGCCAGGTCGGTGCTCGTGATCGGGAGGTGCGCGTGCTCGTGCACGTACTCGACGGCCCGACGGACGTGCGCGTTGCGGGGGAGCAGGAGCTCGTCGGGGAGCGACGAGCTCACGACCGGGTAGAGCTCCAGCAGCGCGAGCGCCCCGAGCCGCCCCATCTCGGCCTGCAGCAGCGGCGATGCACGGCGGTCGAGGACCGTGTGCGAGATCAGCTGCACGCTGCTGCGCCACACCGTGAGCGCGCGGTCGTCGGGGCGGACGGTGTGGTCCAGCACGAGCTGCCCGGGGGCCGTGCCGCGTTCGCCGGCGACCTCCTCGAGGGCGGCGCGGTTCACCTGGACGATGCGCTGCTCGTAGTCGTCGTACGAGAAGGCCGCACCCTGCTGCGGCCAGAGCTGGGGGCGACCGGGCTCCATGACGATCTGGTCGTCGCCGGCGCCGATCGTCGCCGAACCGCGCTTCGTCCACTGGACGACGAAGTCCTCGGACGGGGTCATCACGCCCTCGAGGTGGCCGTCGAACCGGATCGCGCGGAGCGACATCGCGGCGTCGCCCACGGCGGAGTAGCGGAAGGCGAACGGCTGCCGGGTCGCGTCGGCGCTCCACTCGTTCCCCGCGTAGGCGGTGGCGAGGAAGTCGCGGGCGTCGTCGAGGTCGGTGCTCTGCGTCTCGACGTCGATGCGGGGTGGCGGTGTCGGGTTCATGGGTCCCGTGCATTCTGTCCGTGCGGCGCGGCGTTGTCCGGACAGGTGTGTCCCCGGTCCGAGGGGTGGACGGCCCGTTCCGCGCGGAGCGGATGTCCACCGACCGTCGCCCGGACCGCCGTGGACGTCCGCGAATCGTCGTCGTCCGCCGATCCGCGTCCGGGGAGCCCCACCCGCTCGTAGCGTCCTCGGTGGAGGGGTCGGGACCAGCCGACCCCGCAGACCCGAGGACGAGGACCGTGACCATCACCGCCGCCGAAGTGCACACCGGACCGAGGACCGCCCGCGACGCCGTCTCGTCGGCCGCGCGACGACGAGCAGCCGGGTCGGGGGCCGGTCCCGTGTTCTCCGAGGTCCGTGCGGCCCGTCGACTGCACGGCCTGCAGGTCGCCGCGGTGACGACCGGTCTGGTGTCGGTCACCGTCGCCGCCTCCGCCGCGATCGTGCTCGGACTCTCCGCATGAGCATCCCGCGCAACGAGCTCGGCATCCGCGGCTCCCGACTGTCCCGCGGGACCCGCGCGCTGCCCGGTGCGGACCGCTCCGTGGCCGACACCCTGCTGCCGGTGCGCCGGTCGGCTGCGGCTGATGCGCCGACCCAGCCGATCGACATGCGCGCCCTGCTCGCCGAGGCGCTCGACGCGCCGAGCGTCTCCGCTCGCTAGGCTCGCGGCACCGACCACCGGAAGGCCCATGACCCTGCTCTCCCTGACCCCCACCACCCGCGAGACCGCGGCGCAGCGCAGGGCGTCCACCGCCGCGGACACGCTCTTCACCCGGCACGGCGTGACGCCCGTGACGATGGACGACATCGCGGCCGAGGCCGGGCTCGCGCTCGACGAGCTCACCGCGGCCTACCCGTCGAAGCGTGCACTCGTGGTCGCCGTGCTGCAGCGGTGGCACGGTGCCTGGCGTCGGGCGCTCGACGGCATCGCCCGTGCGTCCGACGACCCACGGGACGAGGTCCTCGGTGTCTTCGGGTACCTCGAGCAGTGCTTCGCGGACGAGGGCTGGCGCGGCTGCGCGTTCATCAACGGGCACGCCGAGCTCGGGCGGACCGATCCCGCCATCGCCGACCTCGCGCAGGCGCACTTCGCCGACGTCGAGGCACACCTCACGCAGCTGTGCGCGCGCGCCGGGGTGCCGTCGCACGTCGCGCAGGCGCTCTCGTTGCTCGTCGAGGGAGCCCGGGTCGAGTCGGCCGTGCAGCGGTCCGCGCAGCCAGCCCGTGCCGCCCGTCTCGGCGCGGCGATGCTGCTGTCGGTCTACGACGCGCACCCCACGTCCTGACGCCGCCCGACGGGGTACGGGCACGGGGTACAGGAGCCTGTGTCCCGCGCGATCCGGACGGTAGGAACGAAGGATGACAGCGACCGCCTTCTGCCTGCACGCGCTGGGCTCGAGCGCGGAGGAGTTCGCCCTCCTCCGCTCCGAACTCGCCGGCACCATCGACCTCGTCGGGATCGACCTTCCCGGCTTCGGCCGGAGCCCGGCGTCCGGCGGCACGACCGTCGAGGAGATGGCCGTGCTCGTCGAGCGGGCGATCGGCACGAGCGGTGCCACCGAGTGGGCGATCGTGGGTCACTCGATGGGCGGCAAGGTCGCGACCGTCGTCGCCGACCGGACCGTGTCGGGCGCGAACGGCCTGTTCGGGCTGCGTGCCGTCGTGCTCCTCGCCGCCTCGCCCCTCGCGCCCGAGCCGATGGACGAGGGCCGCCGCGCGTCGATGCTCGGCTGGGCCGCGGACGGACCGATCGAGCCGCACCACGCGGCGGAGTTCGTCGACGCGAACACCGCAGCCGTCCTGCCACCCGACCGCCACGAACAGGCCGTGCAGGACGTCCAGCGCGCGGATCCGCGGGCCTGGCGCGACTGGCTGCTCCGCGGCAGCCGCGAGGACTGGTCGACCACCGCCGAGCCGAACCCCGTGCCGACGCTCGTGCTCGCCGGCGCCGAAGACGGCGACCTGGCCGCGGACGCACAGCGACGCCTGACGATGCCGCACTGGCCCGCGGCCGAGCTGCACGAGGTCGCCGGCGCCGCACACCTGCTGCCGTGGGAGTGTCCCGAGGAGGTCGCCGCGCTCGTCCGTGACTTCTGGACGCGCCGAGTCGCACACGGACCGGTGGTGCCCGCCGACCAGGCGCGGGTCATCGCCTCGCCGCGCGTGAGCGCCAGGACCCGCGGGGTCCTGGCGGTCCGCGCGTTGCCGGACGACCCCGCCGCGACGCCGGACGCCCTGACGCAGCAGCAGCTCGACGTGCTCCGGGCGGTGGCGCGGATCGTCGTGCCGCAGCCGGACGAGGGCGAGGTGGACGTCGCCCTGCGTGTCGACCGCCAGCTCGCCGCCGGGCAGGGCGACGGCTGGCGACCGGACGGGATGCCGACCGACGTCGACGCCTACCGCGGTGCGCTCGACGTGCTCGCGGCGGTGTCCGCCGACGACCTGTCCGCAGCGCTCGAGGACGTCGCCGCCGGGCGGTACCGGTCGGACGGCCCGCTCGACGCCGAGCAGCTCCGCGTCTGGTTCGAGGACGCGAGCGTGGACCTGGTGAAGCAGTGGCTCGCCCACCCCGCGACCATGTCCGAGATCGACTACGACGGCTTCGCCAACGGCGGCGACGGCGTCCGGAAGCAGGGCTTCCAGCTGCTCGGAGCCGGGCAGCGGGAAGCGTGGGAACCCGAGGGAGCAGGACGATGAAACTCGACGCACAGCGCCACCACCAGGACGACGAGGTCGTCGACGTCGTCGTCGTCGGGACGGGCGCGGGTGGCGCACCGCTGACCGCCCGGCTCGCCCGCGAGGGCCTGACCGTGGTCGCCTTCGAGGCCGGCCGGAACACGGAGCCCGGCGACCACACCCCCGACGAGGTCGAGGCACCCGCGGACATCAACTGGATGGACGAGCGGATCAGCGGGGGAGCCGCGCCGACCGCCTTCGGTCCGAACAACAGCGGCACGGGCGTCGGTGGGTCGACCCTGCACTGGGGCGCGTTCACCCCGCGTCCGAGCACGCACGACCTGCGCCTGCGCACCGAGAGCGGGCAGGGCGAGGACTGGCCGGTCGACCACGCCGAGCTCACCGCGTACATCGAGCGCGTCGAGCACGAGGTGGGCGTCGCGGGCCCGGAGCACTACCCCTGGGACCCGGACCGCCGCTACCGGATGGGACCGCCCGCGCGGAACGCCTCGTCGGACATGATGATGCGCGGTACCGCGGCGCTCGGGATCACGGCGACGGACGCTCCGGTCGCACTGACGACCGAGGACCGGGTGCAGGAGCACCACGGGCTGCGCCAGGCCTGCGTGTCCTGCGGTTCGTGCCACCAGGGCTGCCGCAACGGGGCGAAGGTGTCGATGGACACCACGTACCTGCCCGCAGCCGTCGCGTTCGGTGCCGAGATCCGTCCGGAGTCGTTCGTGCACGGCATCGAGCTCGACGCCGACGGCCGGGTGTGCGCCGTGCTCTACACACGCGACGGCCGGGAGCGTCGCCAGCGGTGCCGGTCCCTCGTGCTGGCCGCCGGCGGGGTGGAGACGCCGCGCCTGCTCCTGCACACCGGCCTGGCGAACAGCAGCGGCCAGGTCGGTCGCAACTTCACCGCGCACGGGGCCACCCAGGTGTGGGCGACCTTCGACGAGTCGATGCGCTCGTACCGCGGCTACCCGTCGTCGATCATCACCGAGGACTTCGTCCGACCGGCCGACGCGGACTTCGCGGGCGGCTACCTGATCCAGAGCCTCGGCGTCCAGCCGCTGACCTTCGCCACCACGCTGGTGCGCGGCGGGGGGCTGCGCGGTGCCGAGCTCGTGCGGGCGATGCGCGACTACCCGCGGATGGCCGGGGTCGGCATCAACGCCGAGTGCCTGCCGTACGACGACAACCGGCTGGTGCTCTCCGACGAGCTCGACGAGCACGGGGTGCCCCGCGCCCGCGTGACGTTCTCGCCGGGGTCGAACGAGGACGCCATCCGCGCCCACGCCGTCCGCACGATGACGGCGATCGTCGAGGCGGCCGGCGGCACCGACGTCCGGGTCCTCGAGCGGACCGCCCACACGATCGGCACCGCCAGGATGGGGTCCGACGCCGGATCGTCGGTCGTCGACCCCGCGGGTCGGTCGTGGGACGTGCCGAACCTGTGGGTGTGCGACAACTCGGTGTTCCCGAGCGCCGTCATCGCGAACCCCGCGCTCACGATCATGGCGCTGTCCCTGCGCACCGCCGACCGGTTCCTGCGGGACGACCCGGCAGCCGACCGGCAGCGCACGACCGCAGCAGCGGTCTGACGCGCACCGCGGCGGCCTGGGGGGCGCGGTGCTGCGCGGTCCGTCCGCGCAGCACCGCCCTCACCCTCGCAGCACCCCGCTGGCGCAGCACCGCCCTCGACCGTGTCGCGTCGGCGTCTCGCTGGCGCAGCACCGCCCTCAGCCGCGCAGCGCGAGCGCCTCGCTCGTCCACCGGGCGTGCAGTGTCCACGGGTCGTCCACCCCGGCGGCGACCTGCGCGACGTGGTCGAGCAGTGCGGGCGTCGTCCGGAACCACTCCGTCCCCGGGAACCGGTCGGCGGCGAACGCCGTGTGCCGGCGCCGCTCGAGGTGCCGGTCGCCGCGCTCGAACGCCAAGAGCTCCTGGTGGGGCACCGCGGCGAGCCGCTGCCGTGGGTTCGCGGTCGTCCCGATCTTCACCCGGTCGCCGAAGTCGTCCCGCTGTCGTAGGTAGTAGACGACGTCGACGCGCGGCGGTGGGAGCTCGCCGTCCGGCACGTCGCCCCACGGCCACTCGCACGTGCCGCACAGCACGGTACTGGGCCAGCGCACGCCGACCCGCGACCCGCACACCGGGCAGGGGCCCGGCAGGGCGTCCTCGGTGCCGACGTGCTCGGCCGCCGTGTCGGCGACCAGCGTCACGTGCCCGCCGCAGAGCGGCAGGACGGCGGCGAAGCCGTCGGCGCAGGGCGCGTCGCAACCGGGGACGCAGCACGCGGGGACGGCGGGAGAGGTGATCACCCGTCGGACGCTAGCGCGCGCCACCGACGCGCTCCGCGCCTCCAGGCCGAGCCGCGCGCCGCGCCTCCCGGCCGGACCGCTGCGCGGTGGCGTCCGCTCAGTCCGCGAAGATCACGCCGACGGGCTCGCGCTTCTCCTCCTGGAAGCGGTCCTCGGCGCGGCCGATCGCCCAGTAGGCCGACAGCGACAGCTCCGCCTTCTCGAGGCCCCACTCGTCCTGCAGCAGCCGACGGATCGCCTTCACCGCGGTCCGCTCGCCGTGCGCGAAGACCTGCACCGGCCGGGAGGCACGGGGCAGTCCGCGAGCGGCCTCGACCAGCAGCGTGCCCGGCTCGGCGCCGGTGACGTCGCGGTGCAGCCAGCGCAGGTCGACGCCGACCGGGTGCTCGAGCGGCTGCTCGTCGGCTGCGCCGCCGACCTCGACGAGCGCGACGCCGCGGGCGTCGGCCGGCATCGCGGCGAGGGCCGCGCCGATCGCGGGGAGCGCGCTGTCGTCGCCCAGCAGCACGTGGGTGACGGTCGGGTCCTGCGACGGGGCGTACCGGCCACCGGGACCGGACAGCGCGAGCAGGTCGCCGGGTCGCGCGGCTTCGGCCCACGGTCCGGCGAGGCCCTGGTCGCCGTGCACGACGAAGTCGATCGCGATGGTGCCGGTGGCGTGGTCGACGGAGCGGACCGTGTAGGTGCGGCGCGCGGGTCGCTCGTGCTTCGGCAGGGTCTCGCGGAGCGCCTCGAGGTCGTAGGGCGGGGTCAGCCCGCTCGACGGCGGCGCGAGCAGGAGCTTCACGTACTTGTCGGTCGCGGCGAGCCGGTCCGGGTCGGCGCCGTCGACGAAGTCCCGGAAGGCCGGACCACCCAGGTGGACGCGCACCGTGTGCGGGGTGAGGCGCTCCGTCCGCTCGACGACGAAGACGTGCTGGGTGCGCTTGGGGCTCATCCTGGGATTCCTCTTCCGGTGCTCGACCTTGTCAGCTACTGAGGTTAGCCTCACCTCATGAGTCCGACCGTGACGCCGTTCTCCGAGCTCCTGCGCCGGCGCTCCCGCAGCGCTGCGGCCCCGGTCGTCTGGACCGGCGGTGCGCACGACCTGCTCGCGGGGGAGTGCGACGTCGCGGACTACGCCGACCTGCTCGGGCAGTACGCCGTCGTGTACGACGCCCTCGAGCGCGCCGCCGAGCGGATGGCCGACCACCCGGTCGCCGCGCCGTTCGTCACGACGCAGCTCACGCGGATGCCCGCGATCCGCGCCGACCTCGAGTACCTGGTCGGCCCGGACTGGTCGGAGCTCTGCTGCCCGACGCCGGCGACCACCGCCTACGTCCGCCGTCTGTGCGCCGTGGCGGCCACCTCGCCCGGGGCCTTCGTCGCGCACCACTACACGCGCTACCTCGGCGACCTGACGGGCGGCCCGACCCTCGCGCGGCTGCTCGAGGACCGGTTCGGCTTCGACACCAACGGCGTGCTGTTCACGATCTTCGACCAGGTCGCCGACCCCGCGGCGTTCGAGGACACCTACCGGGCGCAGCTCGACGCCGCTCCGTGGTCGGACGCCGAGCGCGAGGCCGTGCTCGCCGAGGTCGACCTGGCGGCGAGCCTGGACCGGGCGCTCGTGGCGTCGGTGCGTCGCCCAGGGGACGGCCGGGCCGCGGCGCTGCTCCCCGCCTGAGCGTGCCCGCGGCACGGTCGCCACGGACCGATCTCCGGCGGCACTGCGGTCCGTCCGGACGGTCGTCGTCACGCGAGCGCGTGCGCCGGTACAGTGCTGGAGACCCGGGACGTGTTCCCGGCGCAACGTGAGAGGAACCCATGACGGCGATCGACGGATCGACGCGCCACGGGCGCGCACGGGACGACGTCAGCGGCGCGGTCGACAGCGACCTGCGCGCGGACGTCCGGTACCTCGGCAACCTGCTCGGGCGGGTGCTGCGGGAGACCGGGGGCGACGAGCTGCTGCACGACGTCGAGAGCCTGCGCGCCGCCGTCATCGACGCCTACGAGGGCTCCGACAGCGAGGGCGCCGCCCGTGCCGAGGCGATCGTCGCCGGCATGTCCGCCGAACGGGCCGAAGCGGTCGCCCAGGCGTTCACGACCTACTTCCACCTGACGAACCTGGCCGAGGAGCACCACCGCGTGCGCGTCCTCCGTGCCCGCGGTGACGACGGCGGACTGCCCGGCGACTCGTTCCCCGCCACCTACGCCTCGCTCGTCGAGCAGGTCGGTGCCGACGAGGCCGCCGCCCGCCTGGCCGACCTGCGGTTCCACCCGGTGCTCACGGCCCACCCGACCGAGGCCCGCCGCCGCGCGGTGACCACGGCCGTCCGACGCATCACGGACCTGATCGACGAGCGCGACCGCTCCCGGAACGCCACCGCGCGTGCCGAGAACGAGCGACGACTGCTCGAGGAGATCACGACGCTGCTGCGCACCTCGCCGCTCCGCACGACCCGTCCGACCCCGCTCGACGAGGTCCGCACGGCGATGAGCGTGTTCGACCAGACCCTCTTCGAGATCGTGCCGCAGGTCTACCGCCTGCTCGACGACCGGCTGCTCGGGGACGACGCCGGTCGGGTCCCCGTGACCGCCCCGGCCTTCGTGCGGTTCGGCACCTGGATCGGTGGCGACCGCGACGGCAACCCGCACGTGACCGCCGCCGTCACCAAGCAGGCCGCCGACATCGCGGCCGAGCACATCCTGCTCGGTCTCGCCCGGGCCGCGACCCGCATCGGATCGGCGCTGACGCTCGATGCCGCCGAGACCCCGGCGGACGCCGGGCTGCAGGCCCTCGTGGCCGCGCAGGAGCAGCTCGAGCCGAGCATCGCCGAGCGCATCGGCGTCCGTGCGCCGAACGAGACCCACCGCCGCGCACTGCTCTTCGTCGCCGCCCGCATCCGTGCGACCCGTCGTGGTCAGGACGGCCTGGCGTACGGCGGTCCCGAGGAGCTCCTCGCCGACCTCCGGGTGATCCAGGCGTCGCTCGTGGCCGCCGGTGCCGTCCGGACGGCGAACGGCGACCTGCAGAACCTCGTGTGGCAGGTCGAGACGTTCGGGTTCCACCTCGCCGAGCTCGAGGTGCGCCAGCACTCCCAGGTGCACCGGAACGCGCTGGCGGAGATCCGTGCCGGCGGTGCGCTGAGCGAGACCACCGAAGAGGTCCTCTCGGTGTTCCGCACCGTCGCCGAGCTGCAGCAGCGCTACGGCGTCCGCGCCGCGCACCGCTACATCGTCTCCTTCACGCAGTCGGCCGCCGACCTGGCGAACGTGCACGAACTCGCCCGTGCCGCCTGCGGTGACGGCGCCCCCGTGCTCGACGTCATCCCGCTGTTCGAGACCTTCGCCGACCTGCACGCGAGCGTCGACATCCTCGACGAGGCCGTGCGCACCGAGCCCTTCCAGCGGCGGCTCGCGGCGACCGGGCGGCGGCTCGAGGTCATGCTCGGCTACTCGGACTCGTCGAAGGACGTCGGCCCGGTGTCGGCGAACCTGGCACTCTACGACGCACAGGCACGGATCGCCGACTGGGCCCGCGACAACGACGTCGAGCTGACGCTGTTCCACGGCCGCGGCGGCTCGCTCGGTCGCGGCGGTGGCCCGGCGAACGAGGCCGTCCTCGCGCAGCCGCCGGGATCGATCGACGGTCGCCTCAAGCTCACCGAGCAGGGCGAGGTCATCTTCGCCCAGTACGGCGACCAGGACATCGCAGCGCGACACCTCGAGCAGATGGCCTCGGCCACGCTGTTCGCGTCGTCGCCCTCGAACGAGGAGCGCACGGCAGCCGCGGCGACCCGTTTCGCCGACCTCGCGCAGCAGCTCGACGACGTCTCGCGCCGGGCGTTCTACGACCTGGTGCAGGCCGACGGGTTCGCGCCGTGGTTCGCCCGCGTCACCCCGATGGAGGAGATCGGGCTCCTGCCGCTCGGGTCCCGCCCGGCCCGCCGCGGACTGAGCGTCGAGTCCCTCGAGGACCTCCGGGCGATCCCGTGGGTGTTCTCGTGGACGCAGGCGCGGATCAACCTGGCCGGCTGGTACGGCCTGGGCTCCGCGCTCGAGGCCGTCGGGGACGTGGACGCCCTGCGCGCCGCCTACGCCGAGTGGCCGCTGTTCGGCGCGATGATCAAGAACGTCGAGATGTCGCTCGCGAAGACCGACGAGCAGATCGCCCGCCGCTACCTCGAGCTCGCCGACCGCGACGACCTCGCCGCGAAGGTGCTCGACGAGATGCTCCGCACCCGCGAGTGGGTGCTGCGGGTGTCCGGCGGCAGCGACGTGCTCGAGGACCGTCCGGTGCTCGCCCGGGCCGTGCGTCTGCGCAGCCCGTACGTCGACGCGCTGTCGCACCTGCAGCTCCGGGCTCTGCGCGCGATCCGCACCTCCGGCAGCACCGACCCGACGGACGGCGACCACCGGCTGCTCCTGCTCACCGTCAACGGGGTGGCGGCCGGCCTGCAGAACACGGGCTGAGCCCCGGCGCGCCCACCGACGGACTGGAGGCGCGGTGCCAGCTGGCACCGCGCCTCCCGTCCGTCACGGGGCCGCCTGGCGCGTGACGGCCGACGTGACAGGTCCGCTGTCGTCCGACATCGGGTCTGTCGCAGGGGTCGCGTGCCGGGGGTGCACGACGGCCGACGCGACGAGACCGCTGTCGTCCGACGACGTTCCTGTCGCCGGAGTCGCGCGCCCGGCGTCGCGGCGGGCCCTTGTCGAATCGATTCGCGCGGGCGTAGCGTGGCGTCGGTGACGACGGAGCGCGCGGGGACCGGACCGACGACCGCGACCGGTGGGGTCCTGCCGCCGATCGTCCCGCTGGCGCTCATCGTCGGGGTCTCGCCCTTCGCGACGGACATGTACATCCCCGCGCTGCCGACCATCGCGCGCGAGCTCGGCACGACCCCGGGCGTCGTGCAGCTGTCGCTCACGGCCTTCCTCGTCGCGTTCGCCGTCGGGCAGCTCCTGGCCGGACCGGTGAGCGACGGCATCGGGCGCCGACCGCTGCTGCTCGTCGGGACCGCCGGCTTCGCGCTGGCGTCGGTCGGGTGCGCGCTCGCGCCCGACGTCGGCACCCTCGTCGCCACCCGCGTGCTGCAGGGGCTCGCCGGAGCGGCAGGAGCCGTCGCCGGACGCGCGATGGTCTCGGACACGACGACGGGACCGCGCACCGCGAAGGTGTTCGGCACCCTCGCCGCGATCAACGCCCTCGGCCCGGTCGTCGCACCGCTCGCGGGTGGTGCCGTGCTGACGGTCGGCTCCTGGCGCCTGATGTTCGTCGTCCTGGCCGTGCTCGGCGCGGCCTTCACCGTCGCGGTCGTCCTGCGCTTCGGGGAGACCCTGCCGCCGGCTGCACGGGGCGGCACCGGGTTCCGGGCGAACGGGCGACGCATCCGTGACCTGCTCGCGATCGGGCGCTTCCGGGCGTACGTGCTCACGGGCGTGCTGTCCACGATCGGGTTCTTCGCCTACATCGCGACGAGCTCGTTCGTGTTCCAGCAGCAGTACGGCTTCTCGGAGCAGCGCTACACGCTCGTGTTCGCCACGAACGCCTCGATGATGGTCGTCACGACGCTCGTGTTCCGGCGCGTCGTCGGGCGGTTCTCCGAGGACACCCTGCTGACCGCCGGCCTCGCCACGGGGACGCTCGGTAGTGCCGTGGTGCTGGTCGCCGCCCTCGCCGGACTCGGCCCCGTACCGGTGTGGTGCGCCCTCGCGGTGGTCACCGGGGCGTGGGGCTTCGTGCTCCCCGCTGCGATGACCCGGACGCAGCACGTCGGCGCGGCGCACCCCGGCACCGCCGCCGCGCTGCAGGGCGGCCTGACGTTCGGACTCGGCGGGCTCGGCACGCCGCTCGCAGGTGCGCTCGGCGGGACCGCGACCGCGATGGGAGGCGTGATGGTGTCGCTCATGGCGGCCGCCGTGGTGGTCCAGGTCCTCGCGACGCGGCGAGGCCGTACCGCCTGACGGCTCGCACCCGGTAGGTTGCAGGGTGCACCCGCACCGAACCGAGGAGGCCCCTGCATGGACATCGTCGTACACGAGGCAACGGACGACACCGCCGTGCTCGAGTGCAGCGGACGGCTGAACATGGTGAGCGCGGGTGCCTTCCGCGAGACCGTGGCGAAGGTCGTCGAGGGCGGGCGCGCGCGTCTGGTCGTCGAGCTGTCGGGCGTCGAGTTCATGGACTCGTCCGGGCTGGGGGCCCTGGTGGGCTGCCTGAAGACCGCTCGTCAGGCCGGGGGAGACCTCCGGCTCGCCGCCCCCTCCGAGCAGGTGCAGATGGTGCTCAAGCTCTCCAACATCGACAAGATCCTGCGGACGTACCCGGACGGGGACGCCGCGGTGACGAACTGGGCATGACCGTCGCCATGGGCGAGCACGTCCTGGACCTCGCCTGCCCGCCCGAGGACGTCACGGCGGTGCACACGTTCCTGTCCTCGGTGTGGGACAGCGAACCCGACCTGTCCCTCGAGGACCGCATGGCACTCGAGCTCGCCCTCGTCGAGCTCGCCTCGAACGTCATCGAGCACGGCTCCGGCGGTGGCCGGGTGTCCTGCTCCCTCAGGATGGACGTCGGTCCGGACGACGTCACCGTGTCGCTCTCGGACGACGGTGTCCCGGTGCTCGTCGACCCGTCCGCCGCACACCTGCCCGACGCGTTGGCCGAGGGGGGTCGTGGCCTCGCGCTCGTGCAGATGGTCGTCGACGACCTGCGCTACGAGCGGGTCGCCGACCGCAACCGGTGGACCGTCCGCCGCGGTCGGCACTGACGCCCGACCATCCGGTCTGCGCGCCGAGCCGGCTGACCATCCGGTTCCCGCACGACGGGAGCCGGTCCGCGCACATCCCGCCGAGGCGCGGACGGACGCGTCGTCGACGTGACACGCTCGGTCCGGTGACGACCGAGACGCGCGCAGACCCCCGCATGCGCTACGAAGCCGTGGGCAGCGACCTGGGCGCCGCGCTGCAGCTGTTCTCGGACGCGTACGACGGCGCGCACTTCGCAGGCCGCAACACGTCGCGGTCGTTCGGGTACCGCTTCAAGATGACCGGCGACGCCTCGATGTCGTTCCGGTCGACGCACTTCGACGCGCACGCCACGGGTGAGGCATCGTCCGGCGACGACTACGCCGTCATGTGGACGACGGACGGCGGGGGCACGGTCGACGTCGGGCGGGACGAGGCACCGTTCGCCCCGGGGCACGCGCTCGTGTTCCCGGCCGGACGCCCGTTCGTGTTCGAGGTCGAGGACGTCCGCCAGAACCTCGTGCACTTCGACCGGCGGTTCCTCGAGGGCATCGCGGCAGAGGAGCACGGCGGGGCCGCAGGTGCCATCGTCTTCGACCACACCGCCCGGCCCGGCACCGAGGACCTGCGCCGTTGGAA
This sequence comes from Curtobacterium subtropicum, assembly GCF_030362975.1. Taxonomy (NCBI): domain Bacteria; kingdom Bacillati; phylum Actinomycetota; class Actinomycetes; order Micrococcales; family Microbacteriaceae; genus Curtobacterium; species Curtobacterium subtropicum. Next base: position 31,949 of record NZ_JAUCMM010000016.1, on the reverse strand, counting down.
CACCCAGGTGCGGCGGGCCGCGCAGGTCGTCCTCGGCGGGACGGCGCCGTCGCCGCTCGTGATGGCCGAGACCGCGCGCGAGACCGCCCTGGCGATGCTCCGCACCTTCCCGCACGAGCAGCTCGCCCCCGAGGTCCCGGTGCCGCAGGGTGCGACGAGCCGCGTGCGCGAGGCGATCGAGTACATGCACGCCTACGCGCACACCCCGATCACCACGACCGACGTGGCCGAGCACGTCGGACTCAGCGTGCGGGGACTGCAGCAGGCGTTCCAGCGGCAGGTCGGGACCGCCCCGAACGCGATGCTCCGGGGCATCCGGATGGACCGTGTGCGCGAGGAGCTCCGTCGAGGCGGCCCCGGCGAGCTGACGGTCGCCGCCGTGGCCGTCCGGTGGGGCTTCGCGCACCTCGGCCGATTCTCGGCTGCGTACGCGAAGCGCTTCGGCGAGTACCCGCGCGACACCCTGCACGCCTGAGGTCCGTGGTCGTCCGGCGCGCCCGCTACGCTGCCCGGATGGACGAACACGAGCGCCCTGCCGACCGGTACCCGTGGGTGGTCGTCCCCGGGATCTGGGGGTCGGACGCCGAGCACTGGCAGTCCCGCTGGCAGGAGGCGCGGGGCGACCAGGCCGTCCGCATCGAACCCGCGTCCTGGTCGGAGCCGGAGCCCGGCGACTGGTCCCGGGCGATCGCCGAGGCCGTCGACCGCTGCGCACGGCCCCCGCTGCTCGTCGCGCACAGCCTCGGCGTGCTGGCGGTCGCCGAGTGGCTGACCGGGGACGCGCGGCAACCGGCTGCCGAGCGGGTCGCCGGCGCGTTCCTGGTGGCACCACCGGACCCGGACGCACCGGTGTTCCCCGCCGCGGCCGCCGCCTTCCGCGCGCCGCAGGGGGCAGCGGCCGTACCGACCGCGCTCGTGGTCAGCGACGACGACCCGTACTGCGCCGCCGACCGTGCCCTCGCGTTCGCCGACGTGCTCGGGGCACGGGTGCTCCGGGTGGGGGACCGACAGCACGTGAACGTCGCCAGCGGTGTCGGCGCCTGGCCCGAGGGGCGGCAGATGCTCGACGTGTTCGCGGAGTCCCTGCCGAAGGCCTGACACGCCGCTCACGTCCGGACCGGTACGTGACGTCCGGGGCTCGGGATGCGCGACACACCGCGGATCTCCCCGGCGTCGGCGGGTGTGATATCTATCCTGCGTCACATGGAGACCCAGCCCGGTGCACGCACCCCCCTCGTCGACCCGTTCGGTCGCGAGCTCGAGGAGTGGCTCCGCGACGTCCCGGCCACCCGCACGCCGTACCTGGCGGACCTCGTGGTGCCGCCGGTCACGGGTCCCGTGCAGCGCCCGGTGACGACGGACGCCCGCCCCGCGCAGGAGCCCGTCCAGGCGGTCGAGACCGCCGTCGAGGACGCCCCGGCCGGGCAGCAGCCGGACGTGCCGGAGACCGCCACCGCCGACGCTCCGACCGTCGCGCAGATAGTCCTCGAAGCGCCGGCCGCTGAGCACCACACCGCTGAGCACCCCACCGCCGACGCGCCGACCGCCGTCGAGGCGCCGACCGCGTTCCGCCGGCGCGATCGCGCCCGCCACGTCGCCGCCTGCGCCCCGTCGTTCCCCGAACCCCCGGCCCGCATCGCGCTGCGCATCGAGGACCTCGCGGTCGAGGTCTCCGCCACGAGCGGTCGCAGCACGATCGAGCGCATCGTCCTGCTCGAGGACGAGGTCGCCCGCCGCGACGAGGACCTCGCGCGACTCGCCGCGTGGGAGGCCACCGTCGCCCACCTCGACGACGCCGAGGTGGAGGCTGCTCGCGCCTTCGCCCGTGCCGCGTTCGCCGACCTGCTCGCCGACGCGGCGGACGAGGCCGCGCGACGCGAGCGTTCCGCGGCCCGCCGTGCCGGCACGGCACCGGTGCCGACGCCCGTCCGCGCCGCCGTGGCGCCCCACACCGCGGTGTCCCGTGCCGACGTGACGACGCCGACGCGGCCGGTGCAGCGTGCCACGACGCCGTCGACCGACGAACTCGTCCGGGTGGAACCGACCACGCGCGCCGACGGCACCGCCACCACGGCGCCCGCCCCGGGACGTGAGGCGCCCGTCCGCCCGGCCCTGGGCCTCCCGGTCGGATCACCGCTGTCGGCCGCGACCCGACCCACCCCGCTGGTGCAGCCCGCCACCGGTCCCACCGTGATCGACCGGGCCGCCTTCGCAGCGGCACTGACCGCGCACGAGGGCGTCACGGCCGGCACCCCGGTGGTGCTGCCCGACGCCGTGTCGCTGCCCGCGGGCGCGGGCGAGAGCGCCCGCACGCCGAGCCCCGCCGACGGCCGCGGGACCGCGGCGACGGCGGCCGGTGCCGACACCGGCTGGTGGGCGCGACTCGTCGCCCGCCTGCGCTCCCTGTTCAGCCGCCGCTGAGCGCTCCGGTCCTGCGCGGGCGCCCTGGCCGCGCCCACGTCTCGGTAGACTGACGGGATGCCGACGCTCCGCGAACTCCAGGCCGTGATCGAGGACCTGTGGCCCGCCGCCGGCGCCGAGTCCTGGGACGTCGTCGGGCTCGTCTCCGGACACCCGGACCAGGTGGTCGAGCACGTGCACCTCGCCGTGGACGCCGTACCCGCCACCGCGGACGAGGCCGTCGCCCTCGGTGCCGACCTGCTCCTCACCCACCACCCGCTCCTGCTGCGCGGCGTCACCACGATCGACGAGACGACCGCCAAGGGCCGGGTCCTCGCGACGCTCGTGCGGGGCGGGACGGCGCTGCTCGCGGCGCACACGAACGCCGACGTCGTGACGACCGGCACCTCCGCCGTGCTCGCCGACCGGCTCGGGCTCGTCGACCAGCGGCCGCTCGAGCCCGGCGCGGACCCCTCGACCGGCATCGGTCGCGTCGGGAGCCTGCCGGAGGGCACGACCCTCGGTGCGCTCGCCCGCCAGCTCGTCGACCTGCTGCCGCCCACGGCGACGGGTGTCCGCGCCTCGGGCGACTTCGACCGGCCCGTGCGCACCGTCGCGCTCTGCGCCGGAGCCGGGGACAGCCTGCTCGGCGACCCGGCCGTGCGGGCCGCCGACGTCTACGTCACGAGCGACCTGCGGCACCACCCTGCCTCGGAGTTCCGCGAGCAGGCGATGCTCGCCGACGGCCCCGCGCTGGTCGACACCTCGCACTGGGCGACCGAGTGGCTCTGGCTCGACGTCGCCGCCGAGCAGCTCCGACGGCTCGCCGGGGTCCGGGTGACCGTGAGCGACCTGCGCACCGACCCCTGGGACTTCGCCGTCCTGCCCGCCGCCGAGCCGACGGCTGCAGCGGAGCGCGCTGCCGTCGCCCAGCCGACGACCGCCGATCCCGGCGACACCCCCGCCCCCGCACCCGCCCACGAAGGAGACCGACCGTGAAGGCAGCACCCGAGGACCAGGTCGTCCTCCTCGACCTCCAGCGTCTCGACAACGACGTGACCCGTCTGTCGCACCGCATCACCGCCCTGCAGAAGGGCGACCGGCTCACCGAGCTCGGCACGACCGCGGCGTCGCTCCGCGCCGAACTCGCCGCCGCGACCGGCGAGGTCGAGGACGCCGAGCGCGAGCTCGCCCGCCTGGAGTCCGACACCGCCACCGCGCAGGCCCGCATCGAGCGGGACACGACGATGCTGCAGAACGTCGCGAGCGCCAAGGACGCCGCGGGCCTCGAGAGCGAGATGGCGTCGCTCCGCCGCCGCATCGGCGACCTGGAGACCGCCGAACTCGAGGTCATGGAGCAGCTCGACGTGCACCGTGCCCGCGTCGGGGACGTCGAGTCGAGGCTCGCCCAGGTCGAGGCCGACCGCGCCACCCTGGTCGCCGAGCGCGACACCGAGATCGCCCGCGTCGAGGCCGACCGCGAGTCCGCCGTGCAGAGCCGTGCGGCCGTCGCCGCGAAGGTGCCCGCCGACCTGCTGGCGCTCTACGACCGGCAGCGTGCACGCTACGGCTTCGGTGCGTCCCTGCTGCAGGGCGGGGTGTCGACCGCTTCGGGCGTCACGCTCACGAACTCGGACCTGCAGGACATCCGCCGGGCCGCGCCCGACGACGTCGTGCTCTGCCCCGACAGCGACGCGATCTTGGTGCGGACGGCCGAGTCCGGCCTGTAGCGCCGGCGACCCGACGGACGGGAGGCGCGTGGCGGCACCGCCACGCGCCTCCCGTCCGTCGTCGGTCGGGGGGCGCGCGCGTGGTGCGTGGGTGCGAACGGGCCGGCCGTACGCCGGGTTCTGTCCCGCTCTCGCGGTGACGGCCATCTCTCTCGGACCGACGTTGCCGCCGGCCTCCAGCGGTCCACCCGAGGACTCAGCGAGCAGCCTCGTCGTCCTCTGTCTGACCTTGCTCCGGGCGAGGTTTACCGAGCGGATCCGGTCACCCGGACCCCTGGTGGTCTCTTACACCACCGTTTCACCCTTACCGACGTCGCCGCCGGCGGTCTGCTTTCTGTGGCACTGTCTCGCGGATTGCTCCGGGTGGGTGTTACCCACCGCCCTGCTCTGTGGAGCCCGGACGTTCCTCGGCACTCCCGGGGGAGTGACGCGACCGTCTCACCGACCCGTTCGCAGTGCCGAGTCTACCGCTGCCCGCGCCCGTCGGCGTCCCGCCCTGCGGCCGCGGGTCCCCGGTCGCACGACATGCCGTCGACAGGCACGTCGGGCCGCGAGTCGTGCGACCTGGACAGACCTGAGCGGCCTGTCGTGCGACGAGGTGCACGAGGGCCGCTACCGGCCGACCGCTACCTGCTGCTGGACGCCAGGGTCGCGGCACCGATGATGCCGGCGTTGTTGCGGAGGGTCGCGGGGATGATGTCCGCCTGCAGGTCGAGCAGCGGCAGGAACTCGTCGTGGTGCTTCGACACGCCGCCGCCGACGACGAAGAGCTCGGGGGAGAGCAGGGCCTCGAGCGTCGAGTAGTACTTCTGCAGGCGCTTCGCCCAGTGCTTCCAGGACAGCTCGTCCCGCTCCTTGGCCGCGAACGAGGCCTTCGTCTCGGCGTCGTGCCCGTCGATCTCCAGGTGGCCGAGCTCCGAGTTGACGATGAGCACACCGTCGTTGATCAGCGCCGTGCCGATGCCGGTGCCCAGGGTCGTGACGACCACGAGCCCGTCCTTGCCCTTCGCCGCACCGAACTGCTGCTCGGCGAACCCGGCGGCATCGGCGTCGTTGACGAAGTGGATGGAGCGGCCGAGTTCCTTCTCGAACAGCGCCTCGGCCTCGAAGCCGATCCACTTCTTCGACACGTTCGCCGCCGACATCGTCTTGCCGTCGCGGACGATCGCGGGGAAGCAGACCCCGACCGGTACCTCCGCCGCCGGAGCGAGCTCGTCGAGGATCGACTTCGCCACCGCGACGATGTCGTGCGGCTTGCCGCCCTCGGGGGTGGCCTTCTTGATCCGGTCGGTCGTCAATTCGCCGGTGGCGACGTCGACGATCGCGCCCTTGATGCCCGTTCCGCCGATGTCGACGCCGACTGCGAGGGAGGTCATGAGAAGCGGTGCCTTTCGTGGGTGTCCGTCAGGAGACGGTGAGGAGTTCCGCGCCGCGCTCGGTGACGACGAGGGTGTGTTCGAACTGTGCGGTCCAGGACTTGTCACGGGTGCTGACGGTCCAGTCGTCCGACCAGATGTCGGCCTCGATCCCGCCGAGCGTGAGCATGGGCTCGATGGTGAACACCATGCCGACCTCCATGACGTCGTCGAACCGGGGCGCGTCGTAGTGCGGGACGATCAGGCCCGAGTGGAACGCCCGGCCCACGCCGTGCCCGGTGTAGTCACGGACGACGCCGTACCCGAAGCGCTTGGCGTAGGCCTCGATCGCCCGCCCGATGACGTTCACCTGGCGCCCGGGAGCCACGGCCTTGATGCCGCGCTCGAGCGCGGTGCGCGTGCGGTCGACCAGGTCCTGGACCTCCTGCGACGCCTGGCCGACGACGAACGTGCGGTTCGTGTCGCCGTGCATCCCGTCCTTGTAGGCGGTGATGTCGATGTTGACGAGGTCGCCCTCCTGCAGCACGGTGTCGTCCGGGATCCCGTGGCAGATGACCTCGTTGAGGCTCGAGCACAGCGACTTCGGGTACCCGCGGTAGCCGAGCGTCGACGGGTAGGCGCCGTGCGACACGACGAACTCGTGGCCGATCCGGTCGAGCTCGTCGGTGGTGACCCCGGGCCGGATGGCCTCGCCGACGGCGTCGATCGCCTGCGAGGCGATGCGCCCGGCGGTCCGGATGCGCTCGACCTCGTCCGGCGTGTACGTGTCGCCGAGGCCGTGCTCGTGCGGCTCGGCACGCCCGACGTACTCGGGGCGCTCGATGTCCTTCGGCACGGGGCGCTGGGGGGAGATCCGGCCGGCGGTCAGGTGTCCGTGTGCGTCCCGGGGCATGGCGACCACTCTAACCGGGTGCACGGCGCGCGCCCGCCCGACCGCCGCGAGCGACGGCGAGACTCGCCGCAGCGGACAGAACTCGTGCTCCGGGACGCGAGTCCTGTCCACCAGCGCGCGTCTCGGGTTGCGTGTGAAGGCGCGCATGTCCCCGCCGGCCGCCACGGTCGGGACGGGACCGCCTGGAGGCACGGCCCGGGCCCGCCGGACCGGCACTGCGCCTCCAGGCCGGCCGCCGTGGGCGCGGGGCGCCCCCGAGACTCGGCTGTGCGGACGAAGCTCGCGTCGACGGGTCGCGAACCTGTCCGCGGGGCCGAGTCTCGCGCGGTAGCGCCGCGCCCCGCCGAGCACGGCACACCCGGGCGCGGCCCGATCCCCGTGGGTACGGTGGCGCCATGAGCGACGAACGCATCGAGTCCCAGTGGTGGTTCAACGAGAAGACGCACGAGGTGGAGCAGGGCCCGCAGTCGCCGCAGCGCGACCGCATCGGCCCGTTCGACACGCGTGAGGAGGCGCAACACGCCCTGGACCGCATCAAGGCCAACAACGAGCGCTGGGACGACGAGGACCAATAGGCTGGAGGCCCCAGCAGCACCACGGAAAGGGCGTCCATGGACAAGCAGACGGACTTCGTGCTCCGCACCATCGAGGAGCGGGGCATCAAGTTCATCCGACTCTGGTTCACCGACGTCATCGGCACGCTGAAGTCCGTCGCGATCGCCCCGGCCGAGGTCGAGGGCGCCTTCGCCGAGGGCATCGGCTTCGACGGTTCCGCGATCGAGGGCCTCACGCGCTCGTACGAGGCCGACGTCCTGGCGCACCCGGACCCCTCGACGTTCCAGATCCTGCCGTGGCGGGGCGAGGTCGACCCGACCGCACGGATGTTCTGCGACATCACGACGCCGGACGGCCAGCCCGCCGTCGCCGACCCCCGCAACGTGCTGAAGCGGACCCTGGCGAAGGCGAGCGAGCGCGGGTTCACGTTCTACACGCACCCCGAGATCGAGTTCTACCTGCTGAAGAGCCGCGACTGGGCGGACGGCGGCCCGCAGCCCGTCGACCAGGCGGGCTACTTCGACAACGTCCCAGGTGGCAGCGCGCACGACTTCCGCCGCCGCTCGGTGCGGATGCTCGAGGACCTCGGCATCTCGGTGGAGTTCTCCCACCACGAGGCCGGTCCTGGTCAGAACGAGATCGACCTCCGCTACGCCGACGCGCTGACGATGGCCGACAACATCATGACCTTCCGCACCGTGGTGAAGGAGGTCGCGATCGAGCAGGGCGTCTACGCGACGTTCATGCCGAAGCCGCTGTCGGGTCAGCCGGGCTCGGGCATGCACACGCACGTCTCGCTCTTCGAGGGCGACCAGAACGCCTTCTACGAGGCCGGCGGCGAGTACCAGCTGTCGCAGACCGCGAAGCACTTCATCGCGGGTGTGCTCCGCCACGCTCCCGAGATCACCGCGGTGACGAACCAGTTCGTCAACTCGTACAAGCGCCTGTGGGGCGGCGACGAGGCCCCGTCCTTCGTGACCTGGGGCCACAACAACCGCTCGGCGCTCGTGCGCGTGCCGCTGTACAAGCCGAACAAGGGCCAGTCCGCCCGCGTCGAGTACCGCGGCATCGACTCCGCGGCGAACCCCTACCTGGCGTACTCGCTGCTCCTGGCGGCGGGTCTCAAGGGCATCGACGAGGGCTACGAGCTCCCGCCGGAGGCCGAGGACAACGTCTGGAGCCTGTCCGACGCCGAGCGCAAGGCCCTCGGGTACCGGCAGCTCCCCGCGAGCCTCGACCACGCCCTCGGCCTGATGGAGGACTCGGAGCTCGTCGCCGAGACCCTGGGCGAGCAGGTCTTCAACTTCGTGCTGCTCAACAAGCGGCAGGAGTGGAAGGCCTACCGCGACCAGGTCACGCCGTTCGAGCTCCGCACCAACCTCGGCGCGCTCTAGCAGCCGCCCGGAGCAGCACGCATGACCGGTCGGACGAGGACGTCCCGTTCCGAGATGGCCCGCCTGGGCTTCGCGGAGCTGTCCGAGAGCCTGGAACGGATCGCCGGCCTGGAGGCGCGGTTCGGCCCCGACGTGCGGGTGCCGGTCACCGACGCCCCGGCGCTGTGGGAGTCCACGGCCGATCCCGACGGCGCGCTCCGGCTGCTCGAGCGGCTCCTCGAGCGCGCACCGGACGCGGTCCGGCCGGTCCTGGCGGACCCGGCCGCCACGGAACGGCTCGTCCGGCTGCTCGGCGCCTCGACGGGCCTCGGTGAGTTCCTGCACCGTCGTCCGGCCGAGATCGCGCTGCTCCTCGACCCGGTGACCCCGCCGTGGTCACAGGACGCGTACACGGCATCGCTGTCCGAGGCAGTGGCCGACACGACCGGGGAGGACGCCCGGCTCCGACTCCGGGTGCGCTACCGACGGCACCTCGCGCAGATCGCCCTGTTCGACGTGTTGCACCCCGTCCCGACCGAGGCGTTCCCGGCGGTCGCCGCGGGGCTCGCCGACCTCGCGGGCGCTGCACTCGAGGCGGCGGTCGTGGTCGCCCGGCGCGAGGTCCCGTTCCCCGCCGCCGACGTGGCTGCGACCCCGCTCGCGGTGATCGGGATGGGGAAGGCCGGTGCCCGCGAGCTCAACTACGTCAGCGACGTCGACGTCATCTTCGTCACCGAGTCGACCCGCGACGACGAGGCCGACACCGGTGTCGGCACCGACCGCGCGGTCCTCATCGCGACGCGCCTGGCCATCGCGGCGACGCACGCGATCACCGACCTCGCAGCCGAGCCCGCGCTGTGGGAGGTCGACGCGAACCTCCGGCCGGAAGGCAAGGACGGCGCCCTCGTCCGGACGCTCGAGTCGCACGTGGCGTACTACGAGCGCTGGGCGAAGGGGTGGGAGTTCCAGGCGCTGCTCAAGGCGCGGCCGATCGCCGGCAGCCGTGACCTGGGGGAGCGCTACGCGGCCGCGGTCGCCCCGTTCGTGTGGAGTTCCGCCGGTCGACCCGGCTTCGTGGAGTCCGTGCAGCGGATGCGGGAGCGCGTCACCGAGCACATCCCCGACGACGAGGTCGACCGGCAGATCAAGCTCGGCCCCGGCGGCCTGCGCGACGTCGAGTTCACCGTGCAGCTGCTGCAGCTCGTGCACGGCCGCGACGACGAGTCCGTGCGGGTCCGCTCGACGCTCGAGGCGATGGACGCCCTGGCCGCCGCCGGGTACGTCGGTCGGCCCGAGGCCGCGCGCTTCGGCCCCGACTACGCCCTGCTGCGCCTGCTCGAGCACCGGATCCAGCTGCGGCGGCTGCACCGGACGCACCTCATGCCGAGTGACGAGGACGAACTGCGGGTCCTCGCACGCTCCACCGGCCTCGCGACCTCGGCGGCCGCACTGGAACAGCGCTGGCGGGGCGTGAAGCTCGAGGTCCGCGGACTGCACGAGCGGCTCTTCTACCGCCCGCTGCTGTCGGCGGTGGCGGCCACGGACGGCGACATCGTCCTGACGAGCGACCAGGCAGCGGATCGCCTCGGCGCGATCGGCTTCGCGGACCCGGCGGGAGCGCTCGGGCACATCCGTGCGCTCACCCAGGGCACGAGCCGTCGTGCGGCGATCCAGCGGAACCTGCTGCCGGTGCTCCTGCGGTGGATGGCGGAGGGACCGGCCCCGGACCGGGCACTGCTGGCCTTCCGTCGCCTCAGCGACACCCTGGGGGAGTCGAGCTGGTTCCTCCGGATGCTCCGCGACTCGTCGGGCGCCGCGCACTCCCTGACGACCGTGCTCTCCGAGTCGGCGTTCCTCGCCGGACTGCTCGAACGCTTCCCGGAGGCGGTGGCCTGGCTCGACGAGCCGGACGCGCTGCTCCGGCCGCGGCCGCTCGCGTCGCTCCTCGCCGAGCACGCCGCGACGACCGCCCGGCACGGGGACGACGTCGACGGCGCCGCCGCGCTCGTCCGGTCCGCCCGTCGCCGCGAGACCCTGCGGCTCGGCATGGCCGCGGTGCTCGGGCACCTGGACGTCGACGCCCTCGGGCCGGCACTGTCCGACGTCACCGAGGCCACCCTCACCGGCGCGCTCGCCCTGGCCCGACGGGACGCCCCGCCCGGCCTCGCGTTCGGCATCGTCGCGATGGGCCGGTTCGGCGGCCGCGAGCTCGGCTTCGGGTCCGACGCCGACGTCCTCTACGTGTACCGGGCATCGGCGGACCTCGCACCGGAGCGGGCGTCGCGTGCCGCCCAGACGATCGTGCGCGAACTCTCGCGGCTGACGGACGACGCGATCCACCCGTTCGAGCTCGACACCGACCTGCGGCCGGAGGGCAAGAACGGCCCCGTCGTCCGCACCCTCGAGTCGTACGGCGCGTACTACGCCCGGTGGTCGCTGACGTGGGAGGCGCAGGCGCTCCTCCGGGCCCGCGGAGCCGTCGGTGACGACGCGTTGCTCCGCGACTTCGAGCACCTCGCCGACGGCACGCGGTACCCGGAGCGCATCGACGAGCAGGCGGTGCGCGAGGTCCGGCGGATCAAGGCCCGCGTCGAGTCGGAGCGGCTGCCCCGAGGCGCCGACCCGGCACGGCACCTGAAGCTCGGCCGCGGATCGCTCAGCGACGTGGAGTGGTTCGTGCAGCTGCTGCAGCTGCAGCACGCCACGACGGTGCCCGGGCTGCGGACCACCTCGACGCTCGAGGCCCTCGACGCCGCGACGGTGGCCGGACTCGTCGCACCGGAGGACGCCGAACGCCTCGGTGCCGCCTGGCGCTTCGCGTCCCGCACCCGGAGCGCGCTCGTGCTCTGGTCCGGCAAGACCACCGACGTCCTCCCCGTCGACCGCGTGCAGCTCGAGGGCATCGCGCGCCTGATGGAGTACCCGCCGGGGTCGGCGTCGCACCTCGAGGACGACTACCTCGGGGTCACGCGGCGTGCTCGTCAGGTGTTCGAGCGGGAGTTCTACGGCGCCTGAGCGGCTCACGACACGCCCGGGGCGACGTGCCGCCGAGAACGTGACAGGTCATCGATGGTGAATTCTGGGCGTCGCCCGGTGTCCCCCTGTCTCGCTGTCGATGTACCCCGCTCGGCACGGTCTCGCCCGCTTCGGTGCGGCCGTGACCGGCCGCGGCCGGGGCGGACGAGAGCAGTCCTGCGCGGCTGTCCCCAGAACAGGGGTACGTGCCCGTCACCGGGGCTTTCCTGGCGAGGTGAGGGATGCCTCCCGGCGGAGACGCACGCCGTGTTGCGCTCTGCACGACGGTGGACCGGTCCACCATCCTGCTGTCGGCAGCAGTGCGGACAGGTGCGGGGTGTCCCGAGGGGGACCGCCTTGTACCCCGTAACCTGCCGGTAACACCCCCGCTCGGGGGACGCGTTGCGGTGACGTCCAGGTTCTGCATCAATTGGCTCACCCGAACCGTCCACGGTTCCTCGACGATGCGGAATCCCCACCTCGAACGTTGAAGCAGGGATCGATGTTCACCTTCATTCTGCAGATCCGGCAGATGGTCGACGGGCACCCCGAGTTCTACCTGTTCGCCGTGTACTCCGCGGTGATCTGGTTGCTCTGGCTGCTCAAGGTCGTCCTGTCCGCCCGCTACCGCCCCTTCACCGGCACCTACACCGGCACCACCAGCGTGGTCGTCCCCGTCGTGGACGAACCACTCGACCTCTTCCGCGACGTGATCGGCCGCATGGTCGAGCAGGGTCCGGGCGAGATCATCGTCGTCATCAACGGCGCCCGCAACGAAGCCCTCGAGGAGGTCTGCGAGGAGTTCGCCCCGCTCGTGCGCTGGACCCACACGCCGATCCCCGGCAAGCGCAACGCGGTCAAGGTCGGCACCGAGATGTCCACCGGTGACATCACGATCCTCGTGGACTCGGACACCGTGTGGACGCCCGGGACGCTCTCCGAGCTGCTGAAGCCCTTCGCCGACGAGTCGGTCGGCGGCGTCACCACCCGCCAGCGCATCCTCGAGCCGACGCGCTCGTGGATCACCCGCTGGGCCGACTGGCTGGAGAACTCGCGGGCGCTCTACTCGATGCCCGCGCAGAGCGTCCTCGGCCAGATCGGGTGCCTGCCGGGTCGGACGATCGCGTTCCGCCGGAACATCCTCGTCCGCGTCATGGACCGGTTCATGCACGAGAAGTTCATGGGGGTGTTCCTCGAGGTGTCCGACGACCGGACCCTGACGAACCTGACCCTCAAGGAGGGCTACCGGACCGTCTACCAGTACACGTCGCTCGTCTACACCGATGCTCCGCTGCAGGTGAAGAAGCTGTTCAAGCAGCAGCTGCGCTGGGCGCGCGGCTCGCAGTACAACACGCTGCGGATGCTGCCGTGGATGCTCGGGCACGCGCCGATCCTGGCGGTGTTCTTCCTCACCGACATCATCCTGCCGTTCATGCTCTTCGGCGTGATCGCCGGCTGGATCTACCGCGCCGTCACCGGGCAGGGCGAGAACCTGTACCAGGGGATCCTGCAGCAGTACGGCTTCTCGACGGGCTTCGTCTACGTCGCCGGACTGATGGTGGTCTCGAGCGTGCTGAGCATGGCGATCCGCCAGATGCGGCACCTGGCCGAGAAGCCGAGCGACTTCTTCCGGCTGCCGATGTTCATCATCGTGTCGACCTTCTTCCTCATGCCGATCCGGCTCATCGGCTTCTTCCGCCTGGCGCACGCGTCCGGCTGGGGGACCCGGGCCGGGGCGTACGCCGGCGGTCCGGTGGAGGAGGACCCCGCGGACGCCGTCCAGCCGGTCGCACTCGGAGCACCGTCGGTCGCCCTCGGTACTCCGCCGGTCAGCCCGGTCGACGCCGGTCTGCCGCCCGTGGACCGCACCGACCTCGCTCACTCCCGGGTGGACGTCGACGACCAGGCGGCGGCCGACCGGGCGTTCGACGAACTCTTCGGCGCCGACGCCACGACGAACTCGACCGCGACGGTGCTCGCCACGCGGCGGTCGGCAGCGGTGACTGCGGCAGCTGCGCCCACTCCCGCCCGCCCGGCGCCCGCCAAGGCCCGTCGTGCCAACCCCTACGCGGCGATCCCGTACCTGATCGGGTTCGCGATCTTCGCACTGGAGGCGTTCCTCATTGTCTGACCTCATCCGTTCCACCAGCACGTGGTGGGCCCAGTCCAGCAAGCACGCCCGTCGTACCGCGATCGGCACGGTCGCGATCGTCCTGGTGCTCGGCCTGATCACCTGGACCGTCTGGGTGTCGCCGGCCGGCCCCGTGTCGAGCGCCGTGCAGACCGCCCTCGGCGTCACGCCGCCGAAGGCGAAGCAGCCCAGCGCCGCCGAGCTCAGCGCGAAGCTCGAGGCCGCGCAGCAGACCATCTGGAAGCTCGAGGGCAAGCTCGACTCCTCGGGTGCGCAGGCCGGCTCGCGGGCTGAGGAGATCACCCGGCTCAAGGCGCAGATCGCCGCGCTGCAGTCCGACCTCGGTGCTGCGACGAGCGGCGGGAAGGCCTCGGCCGCGGGATCGAAGGCCGGCTCCGGCTCTGGTGCTGCCGGCTCGTCCTCCGGCGGGTCGGGCTCGGGCGGGACCGCCGGCGGGCACGCTGCCGGCTCCAGCGGAGGCTCGGGTCCGGGCACGTCCGGCGGGACCGGCGGCAACGCCGGACCGTCGAAGGACCCGGTCGCGTCCGAGCCGATCACGACCCCGTCGAAGGCGCAGATCCTCGATCAGCAGTCCCGCTGGTACGGCCTCTACACGACGCAGTCGCCCTTCAACTGGGCCGAGTACGACCGCGTCACGCAGGAGGTCGGCCGCGCCACGAACATGGTCGGCTTCTTCCAGGGGTTCGACCAGGACTTCAACGCCAACGCCGTCCAGCGGTCGTGGGCGAACGGCCGCCTGCCGCTGATGACGTGGGAGACCGTGCCCGCGAAGACCGGCAACGACCAGCCGTACGTCGCGGGCTACACGAACCAGGACATCGTCTCCGGGAAGTTCGACGACTACCTGGCGAACTACGCGAAGGCCCTGAAGGCGAACGGCATGCCCGTCGTCATCCGTCTCGACCACGAGATGAACGGCCAGTGGTACAACTGGTCCGAGGCGTCGAAGCAGCAGAACGCGCCGGGGTCGTACGTCGCGATGTGGAAGCACGTGCACGACGTCTTCCAGGCCAACGGGGCGAACGACTACGTCATCTGGAACTGGTCGCCGTCGCGCATCGACAAGCTCGGCAACCCGAAGTACCAGACGCTCGACTACATGCGGCAGTACTACCCGGGCGCCGACTACGTCGACTGGGTCGGCATGAGCGGCTACTACCGCACCGCCACCGAGCAGCCCACGTTCCAGACCACCTTCGGCGCCACCCTCGCGCAGCTCCGGCAGGTGGCACCGGGCAAGCACATCCTGCTGAACGAGATCGGCGCCACCGAGACCGGCGGCACCGTCTCCAACAGCCAGAAGTCCCAGTGGATCGCATCGCTCTTCGACGCCCTCGCCGATCCCGCCAACCGCGACGTCATCGGCTTCGCGTACTTCAGCCAGGTGGCGACCACCATCGTCGACGGCGCGCGCACCACGAACGACTGGCGCCTCGACTCCCGCGCCGACAGCCTGGCGACCTTCGCCGAGGGCATCGCCCGCACCGACACCGACTACGACCTGCAGGAGGTCAAGCAGTGACCGCTCAGAAGAAGACCGACGCCGCCGACGTGCGGCCGGCCCCCGTCATCAGCGTCATCGGCACCGGCTACCTCGGCGCCACCCACGCGGCCGCCATGGCCGAGATGGGCTTCGAGACCATCGGCGTGGACGTCGACCCCGCGAAGCTCGCAGCCCTGTCCGCCGGCGAGGTGCCGTTCTTCGAGCCCGGCCTGCCGGAGCTCATCACGAAGCACGTCGCCACCGGGAAGCTCCGCTTCACGGCTGACCTGGCCGAGGCCGTCGCCGCCGCGGACGTCCACTTCGTGTGCGTCGGCACCCCGCAGAAGGCCGGGTCGCACGCCGCGAACCTGACCTACGTCGAGGCCGCAACCCGCGGGGTCGCGGAACACCTCAACCACCCGGGACTCATCGTCGGCAAGTCCACGGTGCCGGTCGGGACCGCCGAGCGGCTGCGCGGCATCGTCCGCGAGTTCCGCCCGGCCGGCATCCAGGCCGAGCTCGTCTGGAACCCGGAGTTCCTCCGCGAGGGCAAGGCCGTCGACGACACCCTGCACCCGGACCGCCTCGTCTGGGGTGGTGCCTCGGCCGCGGCGGACGCCGTGATCCGCGAGGTCTACGCCGCACCGATCGCCGAGGGCACCCCGGTCATCACGACCGACCTCGCGACCGCCGAGCTCGTCAAGGTCAGCGCGAACGCGTTCCTCGCCACGAAGATCTCGTTCATCAACGCGATCTCCGAGATGTGCGCGATCACCGGAGCCGACGTCACGACGCTCGCCGACGCCCTCGGGCACGACGCCCGCATCGGCCGGAAGTTCCTCAACGCCGGCCTCGGCTTCGGCGGCGGATGCCTGCCGAAGGACATCCGCGCGCTCATGCACCGCGCGAACGAGATCGGCGCCGGTCGGGTCGTCGGACTCATGCAGCAGGTCGACGAGATCAACATGGGCCAGCGCGAGCGCGTCATCGACATGACGATCGAGGCGCTCGGTGGCTCCGTGCTCAACCGTCGCGTGGCCGTGGTCGGGGCCGCGTTCAAGCCGCTCACCGACGACGTCCGCGACTCGCCGGCCCTCAACGTCGCGGCGGCGCTGCACCTCCGCGGGGCCCAGGTCACGCTGTGGGACCCGGAGGCCAACGAGACCGCCCGACGCTCCTTCCCGACCCTGTCGTACGCCGCCACGAAGGAGGACGCCGTCGAGGCCGCCGACGTCGTGCTCGTCCTGACCGAGTGGGACGAGGTCGTGCAGGCGTCGCCCGTCGCGCTCGGGGCGATCGTCGGCCGTCGCGTCGTCATCGACGCGCGGAACTGCCTCCCGGTTGCCGACTGGGTGGAGGCGGGGTGGTCCGTCCGTTCCCTGGGACGGCCCACGCCGGTCACGGGTGCACCCGTGAGCGTGGCGGCGGGGACGAACGACGTGCTGGCCACAGCCCGCTAGTCGTCACCGCCAGGAGCGGGGTCCGTGCCGGGGGCGGCGCGGGCCCCGCTCTCGCGTGTCCGCGTGCGCCGAGGCGCGGGCTGGGTCGTTCCGCGCGTAGGAGGTCGTTCCGCGCGGAGGGGACTGTTCCGCGCGTGGCAGGGCGTTCCGCGCGTGGCAGGGCGTTCCGCGTGTGGCAGGTCGTTCCGCGCGTACGAAGCCGTTCCTTCGGACCTCCCACGCGCGATCCTGCATCCCATCTCGCGTGCAAGGGGCAGGAACGTGCCAGCGCGACTGCCTGGAGGCCCGGTGCCGGGCCGTCGGACCGGCACCGGGCCTCCAGGCCGTCGCTTCCAGAGCCCCACCCGCCACCCGCGCGCGTGCCGCCGGATTCTGCCGCGGTCGCGACAGCGCACCGCGGACGGTTCGTCGAGCGCTGTCGCTCCCGCGGACGACGCACCCGCCCAGCGCGCCGTGCACGCGGAAGGGCCCCGCACCTGGCGGTGCGGGGCCCTTCGTGGTGATCCGAGGGGATCAGACGTTCGTGCGGAGGATCAGACGCCGAAGTACAGCTCGTACTCGAACGGGTGCGGACGCTGCGCGAGCGGGAGGATCTCGTTCTCACGCTTGTAGTCGATCCACGTCTGGATGAGGTCCTCGGTGAAGACGTTGCCCTTCGTGAGGAACTCGTGGTCCGCCTCGAGCGCCTCGAGCGCCTCGTCGAGGGAGCCCGGCACCTGCGGGATGCCCTTGGCCTCCTCCGGGGGGAGCTCGTAGAGGTCCTTGTCGACCGGCTCGTGCGGCTCGATGCGGTTCTGGATGCCGTCGAGGCCCGCCATCAGCTGCGCGGCGAACGCGAGGTACGGGTTGCCCGAGGCGTCCGGCGCGCGGAACTCGATGCGCTTCGCCTTGGGGTTCGTGCCGGTGATCGGGATGCGGATCGCGGCGGAGCGGTTGCCGGCCGAGTAGACCAGGTTGACCGGCGCCTCGAAGCCCTTGACCAGGCGGTGGTACGAGTTGATCGACGGGTTCGTGAAGGCGAGCAGCGCCGGGGCGTGCTTCAGGATGCCGCCGATGTACCAGCGCGCGGTGTCGGAGAGACCGCCGTAGCCGTTCTCGTCGTAGAAGAGCGGCTTGCCGTCGTTCCACAGCGACTGGTGCGTGTGCATGCCCGAGCCGTTGTCACCGAAGAGCGGCTTCGGCATGAACGTGGCGACCTTGCCCCACTGGTCGGCCGTGTTCTTGACGATGTACTTGAACTTCAGGATGTCGTCCGCGGCGTGGACCATCGTGTCGAACTTGTAGTTGATCTCCTGCTGGCCGCCGGTGCCCACCTCGTGGTGCGAGCGCTCGAGGACGAAGCCCGCCTCGATCAGCTTGAGGGTGATGTCGTCGCGCAGGTCCGCCGTCTTGTCGACGGGGGAGACCGGGAAGTAGCCGCCCTTGTACGGGGTCTTGTTGGCGAGGTTGCCGCCCTCTTCCTCGCGGCCGGTGTTCCAGGCGCCCTCTTCGGAGTCGACCGAGTAGAACGACTTGTTCTGGGTGACCGAGTAGCGGACGTCGTCGAAGATGTAGAACTCGGCCTCGGGGGCGAAGAACGCGGTGTCCGCGATGCCCGTCGACGCGAGGTACTTCTCCGCCTTCTTCGCCACCTGACGGGGGTCGCGGCCGTAGATCTCGCCGTTCCGCGGGTTGTAGATGTCGAAGATCATGATCAGCGTGCGCTCGGCGCGGAACTGGTCGATGTACGCCGTCGTCACGTCCGGGATGAGCTGCATGTCCGACTCGTGGATCGACGCGAAACCGCGGATCGACGAACCGTCGAAGAGCTGACCGACCGAGAAGAAGTCCTCGTCGACCGTCGACGCCGGGATGTTGAAGTGCTGCTGGACACCGGGCAGGTCCGTGAAGCGGATGTCGAGGAACTTGACGTCCGTGTCCTTGATGAAGGCGAGCACCTCGGAGGAATCGCTGAACATGTGTGTCGATCTCCTGGGGGGTAGGTGATGGCGAGAGGTGCCGCGGGTGCACCCTCCGACGAGGCTATTGACACCGGGTTTCCCGGACATGACTGCATTGTTTCGTGCGTGTTACGGGGTTGCCGGTCGCCTACCCTTGGAACATGGCCCGCAGCACCACCCCGCCCTCGGCGTCCTCCGCACACCCCGGTGGGGAGCACCCGGACGGCTGGCCCGGCAAGGACCTCGGCCTCCCCGAGGACGGTCCGCGCAGCGTCGGTCGCATCGGCCGCCGCGTGGTCGGACTGCTCATCGACGGGATCCTGGCGGACCTCGTCGCCTACGTCACGGGAGTGTGGTCACCGCTCGAGGGCTCCGGTGACATCGCGCACACATGGATCCAGCTCGCGATCTTCGCGGCGCTGCAGGTGCTGTTCATCTGCACGCTGTCCGGGTCCTTCGGGCACGTCTGCGTCGGGCTCCGGGTCGTCCCGATCCGCGGTGGCTACGTCGGGGTGTGGCGGCCGATCGTCCGCACGGTGCTGCTCTGCCTGGTCGTCCCGGCACTCATCATCGACCGCGACAGCCGTGGCGCGCACGACCGCATCGCCGGGACGGTGCTCGTCCGGCGCTGACCTGCGGCGGCGGGGACGGCGCTGGCGCTGCGCTGGGTTCGACGCTGTGTCGAGATCGACGCTGTGCCGGGATCGACATCGTGCTGGTCGATCGACGCGTGCGAAGTCGAATCATGCGCGGACGTCTTGTGTGCGCGCATGGTCCGACGTTCCACTCGTCGAACGACGCGTGGAACGTCGGACGGGCGTGCGGACTGTCACGTGCGAGCAGCCGGAGCCGGGACGCATCGACTTCCCCGGAACGGCCGACGCCCCCGACCTGGCACGGTCGGGGGCGTCGGCGATCCGGTGGTCGGTCGATCAGCGCGGTCGGCCGGCACGCGCGGCACGCGCCCGCATCGGGTCCATGCCCTTCGGGATCGCCGCGGCCGGGCTGTGCGTCAGGGAGTCGAGACGGTTCGCGACCGCCAGGACCTCGTTGCGGTTGAGCGCCTTCTTGTACTTGTTCATCGCCCGCGGCAGCTTGTGCAGCGTCACGCCGTCCTCGTCGTCGTCGACGTGGACCACGTGCACCGGGACGTTCGGGACGATGCGCTGGACCTTGCGGCGCTCCTCGTCCACCTGGCGCTTCAGGTTGCCGCGCTGCCCCTCGGTGATGAGCACGACGCCGGGGGTGCCCACCGCACGGTAGACCGCAGCCTGCGACCGACCGTGCACCGCGACGGGCATCTCGCTCGAGCGCCACTGGCGACGCAGGGAGTTGGAGAGGACCGCTCCCACGGCGCCGGGCTGCCCGGCGATCTGCGAGTACGCGGCACGCTCTGCCAGGCGGCCGAGGACGATGAGGAAGAGCAGCACGCCGAGGAGCACACCGGCGATGATCCACAGCGTGATCGCCAGCCAGTTCTGCCCCGGCAGGAGCAGCGCGAGCAGCACGCCCGCCACGACGGGGCCGACGAACGCCAGCAGGAACCACCAGACGGACTTCGGGTCGGCCCGACGGGTCATCGTGAAGACCTGGTACATCTGCTTCAGACGACCCGGCTCCTTCGCCGTCGTTGCTTGGGGAGTGCTGCGTGCCATGCGACCAGGATACGGCCTCGATCATCGCTCGCGGACCGCCGATCCTCAGGCTGTGGGCGAACGCCGTCCTCCACAGATCCCGCCTCGCGGCCTGGAGGCTTGCCCCACCTCGGCGAGGCTCGTCACCATGGACACGACAGCAGCCAGCAGCCGGTGGTGCGGCGCACGGGATCCGCTCGCGTTCTCGAGGTGGGTCGCGGACCGCGCGGCGGGCGTCGGCCCGCACCTCGCGCCCGTGGCCCGCGTCGGCAGGTGTCCGCAGGGGCACCTCGCGGCTGAGGTGCTGCACCCGGCGACCCGGTCGCTCGAGGACACCCTGGACGTGCTCGGCGTCCCGACCGAGGGCGTCGCCGTGACCCTCACGGTGCCCCTGCTCGAACTCGCCGCGCGGGCACGATCGGGTGCCGTCGAGCTCGGCGTCGTGGCTCAGGGCGCCGTCGGGGTCGACGAGATCGGAGCGATCGTCGTGGTCGACTGCCCTCCCGGGGCGGTCGCTGCCTGCACCGACGGATCGCCCGCGGCTCCCGGCGCCGAGACCCGTGCGGAGCACGGTCCGAGTACCCGCGTGCAAGCCGGTTCGATCATCCGTGAGCAGGCCCGTTCGAGCATCGGCGCATGCGCCGGACCGAGTACCCACGCGGAAGCCGGTTCGTCCCACCCTCGCGACCTCGACGGTGCCCGGCGGCTCGTGACGGCCGCCCGGATGGTCTGGGACCGTGTCGACTCCCGGTCGGAGGCGCGGCGCACCCTCGACCCGGCCCTCGACGCTGCTCGTGACGGGGATGCCGACGCGGTGGCCGGTGCGCTCGACCTCGTCGTGGGAGCCGCTCCACCGAGACCGGTGCGCTGGAGCAGACCGGGACCGCTGTTCCCCGACGAGGAACCGACCGGAGCAGGAGCCCTGCCGGTCGACTCGATCGTGCCGACCGGCGTCGTCGGGATGCTGACCCGGGTGGTGCTCGACGTCCTCGAGCGAGGGGTTCCGACGGGACACCGGCGGCGGGTGCCGGTGCGGCACGTCGTGGTCGGCGCCGTGGTCGCCGGCGGCCTCGTCACCGCGGCGACACGACTGCGCTGACCGAGCCCGGGACGCCGGACAGCCGCAGTTGCACGAGGGTCACGGGTCCCCCCAGAACGCCGGACGGCCCCGGTCCCACGAGGGGAACGGGGCCGTCCGGTGTGGATCGGGCCGTCGGATCAGTACCCGAGGTTCGGGCCGAAGTTGCCCTCCTCGAGGCGGTTCTTCACCGCGACGAGGTACCGCGATGCGTCCGCACCGTCGATGATCCGGTGGTCGTACGACAGCGCCAGGTAGACGAACGAACGGACCGCGATCGCCTCCTGCCCGTCGACCTTGACGACCGCCGGGCGCTTCGTCACGATGCCCGTGCCGAGGATCGCCGACTGCGGCAGGAACACGACGGGGGTGTCGAACAGTGCACCACGCGAACCGGTGTTGGTCAGCGTGAAGGTGCCGCCCGCGAGCTCGTCCGGCTTGAGCTGGTTGTTGCGGGTGCGCTCGGCGAGGTCCGCGATCGCCTTCGAGAAGTCGGCGAGCGACAGGCCCGAGGCGTCCTTGATGACCGGTGTCAGCAGCCCGCGCTCGGTGTCGACCGCGATCGAGACGTTCTCGTGGTCCGGGTAGACGATCTCGTCGCCCTCGACCGTGGAGTTGATCTTCGGGTGCGCCTTGAGCGCCTCCGAGGCCGCGAGGGCGAAGAACGGCATGAAGCTGAGCTTCGAACCGGTCTTCTCGAGGAACTCCGCCTTGTTCGCGTCACGGAACTGCGCGACCTTGGTCACGTCGACCTCGACGACGCTGGTGAGCTGTGCGGTCGAGGTCATCGACTGCACGGCACGCTCGGCGACGACCTTGCGGAGGCGCGACATCTTCTCGCGGGTGCCGCGGAGCGGCGAGGTCTCGGCCACGAACGGACCGGCGGCAGCGGCGGCCGGAGCCGACGAACCGGCGGACGACGCCTTCGCGGCGGCGGCGAGCACGTCCTCCTTGCGGATGCGGCCGCCGACACCGGAGCCGGTGACGGTCGACAGGTCGACACCCTGCTCGTTGGCGAGCTTGCGGACGAGCGGCGTGACGTACCCGGAGGCCGAGGCGTCCTGGTTCGGGTTCGGCACCGACGCCGAGGCGGTCGCACCCGAGGTCGCAGGCGCGGCGGCCGGGGCCGGGGCGGCGGCCGGAGCCGGGACCGCTGCCGGGACAGCGGCGGGCGGCGGCACCGGGGCGGCCTGCGGGACCGGGGGAGCGGACGGCGCCTGCGGTGCGGCCGGCTGGGTCTGGCCATCCGGGGTCGGGTCGGCGCGCTGCGGCTCCGGAGCCTTCTGCTCCTCGCCCTGCTCGGTGCTCGGAGCCGTCTCCGGCTCGCTCTGCTCGGCAGCAGCGGCGTCCTGGTCAGCGGCCTGCTCGTCGGAGGAACCGCCGTCGGAACCCGAGCCGGAGCCGTCGCCGATCTTCACCAGCGCGGTGCCGACCTCGACGGTCTCGTCCTCCTGGACGAGGATCTCCTCGACGACGCCGGCGATCGGCGACGGGATCTCGGTGTCGACCTTGTCGGTCGAGACCTCGAGCAGCGGCTCGTCGACCTCGACCCGGTCACCGACGTTCTTCAGCCATCGGGTGACCGTGCCCTCGGTGACGCTCTCGCCGAGCGCCGGGAGGTTGACGGATTCGCTCATCGGGTGGGCTCCTGTTCGCGGGTTGCTGTGGTGGTGGATGTCATTGTCTCGGTGCGCACGGTGGACGTGGTCGTCACAGCGCGTGCAGCGGCTTGCCCGCGAGGTGGAGGAAGGCCTCGCCCAGTGCCTCGTTCTGCGTCGGGTGGGCGTGGACGAGCGGTGCGACGTCCTCGGGGTGCGCCTCCCAGTTCACCGCGAGCTGGGCCTCACCGATGAGCTCGCCGACGCGCGCGCCGATCATCGAGACACCGACGACCGGGCCGTCGACGACGCGGACCACCTTGACGGCACCCGAGGTCCCGATGATGTGGCTGCGACCGTTGCCGGCGAGGTTGTACTCGTAGAAGTCGACCTTGTCCTTGCCGTACTGCTCCTCGGCCTTGGCCTGGGAGAGGCCGACCGACGCGACCTCGGGGTCGGAGTAGGTGACCTTCGGGATGTTCGTGTCCGAGATGACGACCGGGTTCAGGCCCGCGATCTCCTCGGCGACGAAGATGCCCTGCTGGAAGCCGCGGTGCGCGAGCTGCAGGCCGGGGACGATGTCGCCGACGGCGTACACGTTCGGCAGGTTGGTGGCGAGGCGCTCGTTCGTGGTGACGAAGCCGCGGTCCATCGCGACGCCGACCTCGTCGAAGCCCATGTTCTGCGTGAGCGGGCCACGGCCGACCGCGACGAGGAGCACGTCGCCCTCGAAGGTCTTGCCGTCCTCGAGCGTCACGACGACGCCGTTCTCGTGCTGGTCGACGTGGTCGAACCGGACGCCGAGCGAGAACTCGATGCCGCGCTTGCGGAACGCGCGCTCGAGCTGCTTCGACATCGACTCGTCCTCGGCCGGGATGAGGTGGGGGAGGCCCTCGACGATGGTGAC
This sequence comes from Curtobacterium subtropicum, assembly GCF_030362975.1. NCBI lineage: Bacteria > Bacillati > Actinomycetota > Actinomycetes > Micrococcales > Microbacteriaceae > Curtobacterium > Curtobacterium subtropicum. Next base: position 8,356 of record NZ_JAUCMM010000016.1, on the reverse strand, counting down.
CTCGGCGCCGAAGGACTTCCAGACGCTGGCGAACTCGACGCCGATGACGCCACCACCGAGGATGACGACCTTGTTCGGCACGTAGTCCATCTTCAGCGCGGTCTCGGACGTGATCACGCGGCCGCCGATCTCGAGGCCCGGCAGGGACTTCGAGTACGAACCGGTGGCGAGCACGACGTTCTTGCCGGTGACGGTCTGGTCGCCGACCTGCACGGTGTTCTGCGAGGTCAGACGGCCCCAGCCCTCGACGACGGTGATGCCGCGGGCCTTCACGAGCCCCTGCAGGCCCTTGTACTTCGAGCTGATGACGCCCTGCTGGTAGTCGATGACCTTCGGCACCTCGACGCCGGCGAACTCGGCGACGACGCCGTACTTCTCCGCGTCGCGGGTGGCGTCGGCGACCTCGGCGGCGTGGAGCAGCGCCTTGGTGGGGATGCAGCCGCGGTGCAGGCAGGTCCCTCCGAGCTTGTCTCCCTCGATGAGCGCGACGCTCATGCCGAGCTCAGCGGCTCGGAGCGCAGCGGCGTAGCCACCACTGCCGCCACCGAGGACCACGACGTCGTAAGTCTGTTCCGTCACCTGGTGCAACTCCCTCGTGCGTGTCGGGATCCCGGTCGGACCCCACTGGACACCGCGGCGGCGGCGTCCGACGGTCGGACCGCATGGTTCCGGTCCCGTCCCGCTGGTTCCGGCGGACGCGCGTCGGTGCGCAGCCCGCCGGACACCAACCTACTACCTGGACTGGAGCTCTTCTGCGAGCCCGATGAGCGTCCGGACCATGACACCGGTCGCTCCCTTGCCGAGCCAGCCGTACCCGCCGCCCTTGTGCTCGGAGGGCCCGGCGATGTCGAGGTGCGCCCACGGGATGCCCTCGCCGACGAAGCGCTCGAGGAACTTGCCCGCCAGGAGCATGCCGCCGGCCGGGTTGCCGACCGTCGCGTTCACCATGTCGGCCACGTCGCTGGCGAGGCGCGCGTCGAGCTCCTCCGGCAGCGGCATCGGCCAGATCGGCTCGGCCACGGCGTCGGCGACCGCGCGGACACGGGCGACCAGGTCGTCGCTGCCCATCAGGCCGGTGGTGCGGTCACCCAGTGCGACGACCTGCGCACCGGTGAGCGTCGCGACGTCGACGATCGCGTCGGGCTGCTCGAGCGATGCCGCCGCCATGCCGTCGCCGAGGACGAGTCGCCCCTCGGCGTCGGTGTTCGTGACCTCGACGGTCTTGCCGTTCTTCAGGGTCAGCACGTCGCCGGGGCGCGTCGCGGAACCGGACGGCATGTTCTCGGCGAGGCAGAGCCACGCGGTGACCTTGGTGTCGAGCCCGAGGCGCGCGGCGGCGATCGTCGCGGCGAGCACGGTCGCGGCCCCGGTCATGTCGGTCTTCATGCCGAGCATCGACGCGGCGGGCTTCAGCGAGAGGCCGCCGGAGTCGAAGGTGATGCCCTTGCCGACGAGCGCGAGGTGCTTCGCGGCCGACGCCGGTTCGTAGCGGACGACCACCAGGCGCGGCGGACGCTCCGACCCGCGCCCGACGCCGAGGATGCCGCCGAAGCCCTGCTCCTCGAGCTGCTGCTCGTCGAGGACCTCGACGGTCAGCGGCAGGCCCTCCGCCTGCGCGACCGCGACGTCGGCGACGTCCGCGGGACCGAGGTCGCCGGCGGCCGTGTTCACGAGGTCGCGGACGAGCGCTGCCGCATCCGCGACGATCGCCGGGCGGACGGTGGAGTCGGCGGCGGTGTCCGCCGGTGCGACGACCTCGATGCGCTGGTCGCCCCGGGCCGGTGCAGTCGTGCCGGTGCCCTTGTGGCGGGTGAAGGCGTAGGAGCCGAGTGCCGCGCCCTCGAGCGCGGCGTCGACGAGCTCGGCCGAGTCGGTGGGCAGGGCGAGGGCGATCGACGACACCTGGGGCAGCTGTCGGACAGCGCTGCCGGCGGCGGCCCGGAGGGACGCCGCGTCGACCGTCGAGCCGAGGCCGACGAGTGCGATGCCGGCGGCGGCGACGCCGGTGCCGGGCAGGCGGACGAGCTGGTCCTTCGCGCCGGTGACGCCGATGGACCCGAGGTCGAGGTCGGCGAGGGCGTCGAGCGCCCCGGTGGCCGAGGGGACGACCGCGGGGGAGCCGCCGTCGGTGCCCGCGCGGACGCCGAGCACGAGGACGTCGGCGGCGACGTCGGAGGGGGTCGAGGTGGTGGTGGAGAGCGTCGGTCGGACCATGTGCCAAGCCTAGCCAGCACGTGTTCGCCGAGAGCGTCGAGTCGGTGCACGGGCTCGGTCGGGGGTGCCGCCTAGCATGGGGACGGTGAACCACCCCGAGGACCTGTACTCCGCTCCCGACGGCGCACCGACCGTCCCGGCCGGGCTGCACCTGGTCGCGGGCCTGACCGGCTTCGTGGACGCGGGCGGCGCCGTCGCGCAGGTCGCGGCCTCGATCCTCGACGGCCTCGAGCACGAGCTGGTCGCGGAGTTCGACCCGGACGTCCTGCTCGACTGGCGTGCCCGCCGTCCGGTCATCACGTTCGAGCACGACCACATCACCGCCGTCGAGCCGCCGCGGCTGGCCCTCCACCTGGTGCGCGACGAACTCGGGCAGCCGTTCCTCTTCCTCACCGGGTACGAGCCGGACTTCCAGTGGAACCGCTTCGTCGACGCGGTCACGGGCCTCGCCGAGCACCTGCAGGTGGCGGACACGACCTGGCTGCAGGCCATCCCGATGCCCGTCCCGCACACCCGTCCGATCAGCCTGACGGTCTCCGGGACCCGTGCCGACCTCGTCGAGCAGATGAGCGTCTGGAAGCCGGAGACCCAGGCGCCCGCGAACGTCCTGCACCTGGTCGAGCACCGGCTGACGCAGCTGGGCGAGCAGGTCACCGGACTCGTGCTGCTCGTCCCGCACTACCTCGGTGACACCGAGTTCCCCGACGCCGCGGTCACCGCGCTGTCCAGCATCTCGGCGGCGACCGGCCTGATCTTCCCGACCGACGCCCTGCGCGAGTCGGACCGCGAGTTCCGTGCCCGCGTCGACGAGCAGGTCGCGGGCAACCCCGAGCTGCAGCGCCTGGTGGGCGTGCTCGAGGAACGGCACGACACCTACATGGAGGGCAACCCGGTCGCGTCGCCCCTGACGAACGTCGACGGCGAGGTCCCGACCGCCGACGCCATCGCTGCCGAGCTCGAGCGCTTCCTGGCCGACCGTCGCTCCGACGGCGACGCGCCGAGCGACTGAACCGAGCGACTGACCCGAGCGACTGACCCGGCCGCGCGGACGGACCGACCGACGCAGCCGTGTCGGCCGACCGACACCGACGCACGGAGCATCGACGGGGCACGCCCGCACCGCGCCCGGCCTGGAGGCTCCTCCACAGCCCGCACCGCGCCTCCCGTCCTCCACAGCGTGGGTCGGGCGCGGGGCGCGCGTCGGTAGCCTTGTCGGGTGAACTCCTGCCGTGCCTTCCTCGTCTGGGGCGTCGCGGTCCTGGCCTACGTCCTCGCCGTCGTGCAGCGATCGTCGCTCGGCGTCTCCGGCGTCGACGCGCAGGACCGCTTCGCGGTCTCGGCGGCCGTCCTCTCCACGCTCGCCGTGGTGCAGATCGCCGTCTACGCCGGCCTGCAGATCCCGGTCGGCATCGCGCTCGACCGGGTCGGTCCGCGGAAGCTCGTCCTGCTCGGCGCCGCGCTGCTCGTGGTCGGGCAGGCGGTCGTGGCGTTCTCGCCGACCATCGGCCCGGCCATCGCGGGCCGGGTGCTCGTCGGGGCGGGCGACGCGATGACGTTCATCTCGGTGATCCGTCTCGTCCCGATGTGGTTCACCGGACGGATCCTGCCGCAGATCTCGCAGTGGACGGGCAACCTCGGTCAGATCGGGCAGGTGCTGTCGGCCTTCCCGTTCGCCGTGCTGCTGCACACCGCCGGGTGGACCCCGGCGTTCGGGGTCGCCGCGGCCGCGAGCCTGGTCGGCCTCGTGCTGGCGGTCGTCTTCGTCCGCAACGGGCCGGTCGCGGTGCGCACCGACACCATCCCGCTGCCCCTGCCGCACTCGTGGCGCGGGGCCTTCCGCACGTTCGGGCACGCGCTCCGTCGTCCCGGCACGCAGCTCGGCTTCTGGTCCCACTACGTCACGCAGTCCTCCGGCACGGTGTTCTCGCTGCTCTGGGGCGTCCCGATGCTGCGCGGTCTCGGCTACAGCCCGTCCGAGGCCGCCGCCTTCCTCACCGTGATCGTCGTCACGGGCTTCGTCGTGGGGCCGGTGCTCGGCGTGCTGTGCGCCCGGTTCCCGCTCCGTCGGTCGAACCTGGTGCTCGGCATCGTCCTGGCGCTCGGCGTTGTCTGGACGGCCGTGCTGCTCTGGCCGGGGCACCCGCCGACCTGGCTGCTCGTGCTGCTCGTGCTCGCGATGGGCGTCGGCGGCCCCGGGTCCCTGATCGGCTTCGACTTCGCCCGCAGCTTCAACCCGGTCGGGTCGCTCGGCTCCGCGAACGGTGTCGTGAACGTCGGCGGGTTCCTGGCCGCCTTCGTGATGATGTTCCTCATCGGGACGCTGCTCGACGTCGTCTCCGGAGCGACGGGACGCACGGTCTTCGCCTGGGAGAACTTCCGCGTGGCGCTCACCGTGCAGTACGTGGTGGTCGGGTTCGGCGTCGTGATGCTGCTGCTCGCCCGCAGGCGGACCCGCCGCGACATGCACGCGCAGGACGGAATACGGGTGGGGCCGCTCTGGGTTGCACTCGTTGCGCGCCTGCGGAAGAAGGCCGTGCAATAATGGAGGACGGACCCGTTCGGGGCCCCCGTGTCCACGTCGCCTCGTCGCGCCGCGGAAGCCGGGGGACTTGACATGGGTCCTCATGCTGCCCGGAACGGTAGGACCTGACGACGCGGGGGACCGCGGCCCAGGCCCTGGGCGGCGAGGGAGGCCACGACCCCACGAACGTGGCACGACGAGAGAGGTGATCGCATGGCTGCCCGGAGCACGACGATCGATCCCACGAAGGACACCGAGCCCGAGGCCGTCGCGGCGGACGACGCCGACGCGGCCGAGGGGAAGGCTGCGCCGAAGAAGCGCGCCACCAGGACCACCGCCACGAAGAAGACCGCCGCGAAGGCCGCGCCGAAGAAGGCCAGCACGCGCGGCAAGAAGCAGGCCGACGACGAGGACGAGGACGACGAGGCCGTCGAGCCCGTGGACGAGGCCGTCGACGCGACGGACGACGCCGAGGACACCGAGACCGAGTCGGAGGAGAAGGACGCCAAGCCGGACGCCGCAGCAGCGGTCGCCGCGGGCGCGCTCGTCATCTCGCAGTCGGACGACGACGAGGCCCCGGTCTACTCGACGACCATCACCGGCGCCACCGCAGACCCGGTCAAGGACTACCTCAAGCAGATCGGCAAGGTCGCGCTCCTCAACGCCGAGCAGGAGGTCGAGCTCGCGATGCGGATCGAGGCCGGCCTGTTCGCCGAGGACAAGCTGCAGCACTCGACCGGGCTGTCCAAGCCCGAGGAGCGCGAGCTCCGCTGGGTCGCCCGTGACGGTCAGCGCGCGAAGTCGCACCTGCTCGGGGCGAACCTCCGCCTCGTGGTCTCGCTCGCGAAGCGCTACACCGGCCGCGGCATGCAGTTCCTGGACCTCATCCAGGAGGGCAACCTCGGTCTGATCCGTGCGGTCGAGAAGTTCGACTACACCAAGGGCTTCAAGTTCTCGACGTACGCCACCTGGTGGATCCGTCAGGCGATCACCCGCGCCATGGCCGACCAGGCCCGCACCATCCGCATCCCGGTGCACATGGTCGAGGTCATCAACAAGCTGGCCCGCGTGCAGCGCCAGATGCTGCAGGACCTCGGTCGCGAGCCCACCCCGGAAGAGCTCGCCCGCGAGCTCGACATGACCCCGGAGAAGGTCGTCGAGGTCCAGAAGTACGGCCGCGAGCCGATCTCCCTCCACACCCCGCTGGGCGAGGACGGCGACTCGGAGTTCGGCGACCTGATCGAGGACACCGAGGCGGTCGTGCCGGCCGACGCGGTGGGCTTCACGATGCTGCAGAAGCAGCTCGAGAGCCTGCTCGACTCCCTCTCCGAGCGCGAGGCGGGCGTGATCCGCATGCGCTTCGGTCTCGGTGACGGTCAGCCGAAGACCCTCGACCAGATCGGTGACACGTTCGGCGTGACGCGCGAGCGCATCCGCCAGATCGAGTCGAAGACGATGGCGAAGCTCCGCCACCCGTCCCGGTCGCAGTCGCTCCGCGACTACCTCGAGTAGGCCGATGCGCTTCCTCATCCCGATCCTGGTCGGGCGGATCCTCCGCGCCCTCGCCCGTGCGCGGGGCGGCGGATCCGCCTACCCGGGGTACATCGTCCTGAAGCTCGTGCCGGACTTCCTGCAGCACGTGACGAAGCAGTTCCCGAACGGCGTCGTCTTCGTGCTCGGCTCGAACGGCAAGTCGACGACGACGCACATGATCTCGGACATCGTCCGCGCGCACGGCCTCCGCGTGTTCACCAACCCGTCGGGCGCGAACCTGCCGCAGGGCATCGCCTCGGCGCTGCTCTCCGAGGTCTCGCTGACCGGCAGGCTCAAGGCCGACATCGGCATCCTCGAGGTCGACGAGGCCTTCGCGGTCGAGCTCGCCGGCATCCTGTCGCCGTCGACGGTGACGATGCTCAACGTGCAGGTCGACCAGCTCTACCGGTTCTTCGAGACCGAGCGCGTCGCGACGATGATGCTGGACACCGCGGCGCTGTCGACGGCCAACGTCATCACGAACCGCGACGACCAGTTCCTCGACGCCTACGCGGCCCGCTCCGGGCAGCGGCTGCTCCGCTTCGGCGCGAGCACCGAGGTCGTGGCGGCGGCGCCGAACGGCCTGCAGAACGCCGACGACTTCGACCGGACCGCGGGTGAGCCGAACCCGGCGGAGTCCGAGGTCGTCGCCAGCACGGGTGACGGTGCGACGATCCGCTTCGACGGCACGGACATCCCCGTCCGCCTGCCGGCGCGCGGGCTGCACTACGCGGTGGACGCAGCTGCTGCGACCGCGACCGCGAGTGCCGCCCTCGGCGCGCAGTTCCGTGCCGACGCCGTGACGAAGGCCTTCGGCACCATGAAGCCGGCGTACGGCCGCGGCGAGCGGCTGCCCATCGCCGGCGAGTCCGCCGAGTTCACGATGTTCAAGAACGCGGCGAGCCTGCAGCTCAACCTCGACGCTCTGCCCGATCGCCCGGAGCAGGTCCTCATGGCGATCGACGAGGGCACGCCGGACATCTCGTGGATCTACGACATCGACTTCTCGAAGCTCGACCACGTGGACGTCGTCTCCGGTGACAAGGCGTGGCAGATCGCGATCGCGCTCGAGCACGCCGGTGTCCGCATCGGCCGTGTCGAACCCGACGTCGAGGCCGCGATCCGGTACATGGAGCAGCTCGGCTCGACGACGTCGGGCACGAAGAACTTCATCGTCAACTACGAGATCATGATGATCGCCCGCAAGGCCCTGGGCCACGGCGACATGGAGAAGACCGCATGACGGCCGACCGGCTGACCATCCTGCACGTCTACCCCCGTCAGATGGGCGTCTCGGGCGACCGCGGCAACGTCGTCGCGCTGCGTCGCCGTGCCGAGGCGGCGGACATCCCGACCGAGGTCGTCGAGTACGCGCCCGGTGACGACCTGCCGACCGCGGCCGACGTCGTGGTGGTGGGCAACGGTCCGCTCAGTGCGATGCGCTCGCTCGGTGCCGACGTCGCGCGCATCGGGGCGCCGCTCCGCGAGTTCGCCGCGGCCGGAGTCCCCGTCGTGGCGGTCGGCGGTGGTTTCGACCTCGCGACGAACGAGGTCGTCCCCACCGAGGGCTCGCCGGTCGCGGGCTTCGGCGTGTTCGACGCGCGAGCCGTCCGCGGTGCCGAGCGCCGGGTGAACTACTTCGTGCTCGACACGCGCTACCCGCTGCTCGCCGGCGCGTCGAAGCGCCTCGCCGGGTTCGAGGACCACGCGACGCGGATCGAGCTGGCAGCCGGTGTCGAGCCCTTCGCCGACGTCGTCTCCGGTGGTGGCAACCAGGCCGGGTCCGCCGTCGAGGGTGCGGTCGCGGGCGCGTCCTTCGGGACGCACACGCAGGGCCCGATCCTGCCGCTCAACCCGCAGCTGACCGATGCGGTGCTGTCCGCAGCGACCGCCCGCCTCGGGCGCGAGTACGCCGCGGCCCCGGAACGCACGGCGACGATCGATCGGTACGCGCGCGAGGCGCGCGCGACGATCGACCGCTACGTCGACAAGGCGTTCAAGCGGATCGCCTGACGCGACCCACGAACACTGACGCGGCCCACGAACAGACGGGAGGCGGGGGGGCCGCGGGCCCCCCCCCCCCCCGGA
>NZ_JAUCMM010000015.1:0-56816 GCF_030362975.1 Curtobacterium subtropicum | reverse complement strand
GGGAAGATCGAGCGGTTCCACCGCACCCTGGGCGAGGGCTGGGCATACGCACGGTTCTACGGCTCAGAGACCGAACGCCGACAAGCGCTCCCGGGCTGGCTCCACTTCTACAATCACCACAGGACTCTCTCCGCCATCGGAGCACCACCCATCAGCAGACTCAACAACCTGCCTGAACATCACATCTAGACGGGCGACGACCGAGGCGCGGAACCGGGCCGTGACGGACGGGAGGCTCCCCACCGGTCCGGTGGGGAGCCTCCCGTCCGTCGGTCGGCCGACCGTCTCGTGACGTCAGCCGGCGGATGCGCTCGCGGAGGGGGTCGGCGTGGCCGTCGGCGACGGCGTCGCCTCCGTCGCGCCCGCCGCCGACACCACGAAGGTGCGGAAGTCGTCGTTGGTGATCGGCGCGGTCAGCTCGTACTGCTTGCCGTTCACGAGCACCAGGGGCGGCCCGGGGAACTCGCTGAGCGACGACCCGGGGATGTCCCCACCGGTCACGTCGGCCGTGCGCTCGTCGACCCACTTGACGTAGGTCTGGTCACGGATGCAATCACGGATCGCCGCGGCGTCCTGCACCCCGTCGACCCCGGTGACGATCCGCTCGAGCTGCGCGTCGGTGAGCCCGGAGGTGCCCTGGTCGGGCTGGCGCGCGAAGAGCGCCTGGTTCACGGCGTAGAACTGGTCGGGCGACCGGTCCGCGACGCAGGCGGCGGCGTTCGCGGCGCGCAGCGAGTACTTCGTTCCCTGCGAGCGGTTCGTCAGCACGGCGACGGGGTGGATGTCCACCGTCGCGGCGCCGGACTCGGCGAGGCCCGCGATGTAGTCGCCGTTCGCCTTCTCGAACTGGGCGCAGGTGTCGCAGAGGTAGTCGACGTACATGGTGATGCGCACCGGGTCGGAGGTGCCGGTCGCGCTCGGCGACGGGGCTGCGGCAGCGTCCACGGCCTTCAGGTCCTGCCCGATGGTGATGCCGCCACGGGACATCGTGGACGGACCGGGACCCGCAGGCCCGACCGAGTCGACGAGCACGAGGGTGACGACCGCCACCGCGGCGAGCAGCACGACCCCGAGGCCGACCTGCAGCCCGAGACGGGTCCCGCGCTGCCGGCGCTTCTGCTGCGTCCGGGCGCGCTGGGCCCGTTGCCGTGCGGCCTCTCGTCGTTCGTTGCGCGCGGCGCGTGCGTCACCCTCGGGGCGGTTGGTCATGCGTCGATGGTCCTCACGTTGATCCTGACGTCCGCACGGCCTCACCTTCCCCCGTACGCCGGACGGACCCGCCGATCGTAGTGGTCCTTCCTGGGACCAGCCAACCAGGTCGGACCGACACTGGCGCTGGCGGGGGAAGTCGTGTTGTATGAGCAGCGATGGTCGACGGCGACCATCCGGGGCCCCAACGGGCAACCGCTTCACTACGGATCGTCCGGCACGTACCTGCCGGTGAAGGAAGGATCGAACGCTCATGGCGTCCGTCACCTACGACAAGGCAACCCGTCTCTACCCCGGAGGCACCCGCCCCGCGGTCGACTCCCTCGACCTGGACATCGCCGACGGCGAGTTCCTCGTCCTCGTCGGCCCCTCGGGCTGCGGCAAGTCCACCTCGCTGCGCATGCTCGCCGGCCTCGAAGAGGTCAACTCCGGCGCCATCCGGATCGGCGAGCGCGACGTCACCGACGTCCCGCCGAAGGACCGCGACATCGCGATGGTGTTCCAGAACTACGCGCTGTACCCGCACATGACCGTCGCCGAGAACATGGGCTTCGCGCTCAAGATCGCCGGCGTCGGCAAGGAGGAGCGCGCCACCCGCGTGCAGGAGGCCGCGAAGCTCCTCGACCTCGAGCAGTACCTCGGCCGCAAGCCCAAGGCGCTCTCCGGTGGTCAGCGTCAGCGCGTCGCGATGGGCCGCGCGATCGTCCGTCAGCCGCAGGTGTTCCTCATGGACGAGCCGCTGTCGAACCTCGACGCCAAGCTCCGCGTCCAGACCCGCACCCAGATCGCCTCGCTGCAGCGTCGTCTCGGCGTCACCACGGTCTACGTCACGCACGACCAGACCGAGGCGCTCACCATGGGTGACCGCATCGCGGTGCTCAAGGACGGCATCCTGCAGCAGGTCGGCACCCCGCGCGACCTGTACGAGAAGCCGAACAACGTGTTCGTCGCCGGCTTCATCGGCTCGCCGGCCATGAACCTGCTGCCCGCCGACGTCATCGAGGGCGGCATCAAGTTCGGCTCGCTGAACCACCCGCTCGACCGCGACACCCTGTCGAACGCCCGCTCCGGCTCGATCACGGTCGGCATCCGCCCCGAGGACGTCATCGTGTCCCCGTCGGGCGAGGGCCTGCCGGTCACGGTCGACGTGGTCGAGGAGCTCGGCGCCGACGGCTACCTGTACGGTCACGCCGACGTGAACGGCCAGCGCGCCGACATCGTCGCCCGCGTCGACGGCCGCTCGCACCCGTCGATCGGTGACACGATCGTCATCTCCCCGAAGCAGGGCCACGTGCACGCCTTCGACACCGAGTCGGGCGAGCGCCTGGACGACAAGGCAGTCGTCAGCGCGTAACGCTGGAAGAGCCGGACCGACCCCGGTCACCGCACCAACAGGAGCCACCCGTGCCCGACTCCATGTCCATCACCGCCGCCACCGTCGACCCCGGCCTGCTCGACCTGCCGTGGGACCTGCCGCTCGAGGACTGGCCCGACGACGTCATCGTCGCCCTGCCGAAGGGCATCTCGCGGCACCTCGTGCGGTTCGTCCACCTGAGCGGGTACGTCGCGGCCGTCAAGGAGACCGGCGAAGAGGTGGCCCGAGCCGAGTACGAGATGCTCCGCACGCTGCAGCGCATGGACGTGCCGTGCGTCGACCCGGTCGCGGTGATCACGAACCGCGTCGACGAGCACGGCGACCCCCTGCACCCGGTGCTCGTCACGCGACACCTGCGGTTCTCGCTGCCGTACCGGGCGCTGTACTCGCAGACCCTGCGGCCGGAGACCGCGACGCGTCTCGTCGACGCCCTCGCCCTGCTGCTCGTCCGGTTGCACGTCATCGGCTTCTACTGGGGTGACGTCTCGCTGTCGAACACCCTGTTCCGCCGCGACGCCGGAGCCTTCGCCGCGTACCTGGTCGACGCCGAGACCGGCAAGCTCTACCCGGGCGGGCTGTCGAACGGCCAGCGCGAGAACGACCTCGAGGTGGCCCGGGTGAACATCGCCGGCGAGCTCCTCGACCTCGAGGCCGGAGGCCGCCTCGACGAGAACGCCGACCCGGTGGACGTGTCCAACCGGATCGTCGCGCAGTACCGGACGCTCTGGAAGGAACTGACCGGCACCGAGCAGTTCGACGTCAGGGAACGCTGGCGCATCAACGACCGCGTCGAGCGGCTCAACGCACTCGGGTTCGACATCGAGGAGCTCTCGATCCACACCACCGAGGGCGGCTCGCAGGTCCGGATCCAGCCGAAGGTCGTGGACGCCGGGCACCACCAGCGTCGACTGCTGCGGCTGACCGGGCTCGACGCCGGCGAGAACCAGGCGCGACGGCTGCTCAACGACCTCGACGCCTACCGGGCGCGGAACGGTCGCGACCAGCTCGACGAGGAGATGGTGGCGCACGAGTGGGTCTCGCGCGTCTTCGAGCCCGTCGTGCGGTCGATCCCGCGGGACCTGCGCGGTCGGCTCGAGCCCGCCGAGGTGTTCCACGAGCTGCTCGAGCACCGCTGGTACATGTCGCAGGAGGAGGAACGGTCGGTCTCCCTGCCGGAGGCCACGACCGCCTACATCAACGACGTGCTGCGGCACCGTCGGGACGAGCGGCTGCTCATCAACCCGCCGACCTCGTCGATGACGCTGCCGATCCCCGTGGTCGACGACGACGCCGCCGAGTCCGACGAGGACGACGTCGAGGACTGGCGCGCCACGGTCTGACCGGCGCGGTGCCCTCCGCTGAACGCGACGTCGGCGGCTGCTCGCAGTGCTGGAGCGCTGCGGGGAGCCGCCGACGTTGCGTCGTGCGAGTGGCGGGGTGCGGGAAGCGCTACTCGGCGCGACGGCGCCGTGCGACCTCCCACAGGGTGACGCTCGCGGCGATGCCCGCGTTGAGCGACTCGGTGGCGCTCGAGATCGGGATCGAGACGATCGCGTCGCAGGTCTCGGTGACCAGGCGCGACAGCCCCTTGCCCTCGGAGCCGACGACGATCACGATCGGCCGGTCGGCGAGTTCGAGGGCGTCGAGCTCGACGTCCCCGTCGCCGTCGAGACCGAGCACGAAGAGCCCCATCGACTTCAGCGACTTGAGGGTCTGCGTGAGGTTCGGCGCCATCGCGACGGGCGTCCGGGCAGCGGCACCGGCGCTCGTCTTCCACGCCGACGCGGTCACGCCGACCGAGCGACGCTGCGGCACGATGACGCCGTGCCCGCCGAAGGCCGCGGTCGACCGGATGATCGCACCGAGGTTCCGCGGGTCGGTGATGCCGTCGAGCGCCACCATGAGCGGGACCTGGTCGCGGGAGAACGCGCGCTCGGCGATGTCCTCGGCGACGGCGTACTCGTAGGCCGGCACCTTGAGCGCGACGCCCTGGTGGACGCTGTCGTGCCCGGTGATGCGGTCGAGCTCCGGCCGCATGATCTCCATGATCGGGACACCGCGGTGGTTGGCGAGCGCCAGGATCTCCTTGACGCGGTCGTCGACCTCGATGCGGGCAGCGATGTAGAGCGTCGTCGAGGGGGTCTTCGTCCGCAGCGCCTCGAGCACGGAGTTGCGCCCGGTCACGAGCTCGGAATCGTCGCTCTTGCGCTGCGGCGGGCGACCGGTGCGCTGTTGCGGTGCACTCGAGGCACCGTGGCGTCCACGCGCTGCGTCGAGTCGCTCCTTCGCCGCCTTGCGCTTGCCGGCGGGGTGGTACGGACGGTCCTCGGCCTTCGGCGTCGGCTTCCGGCCCTCGAGCGCCTGCGCGCCCTGGCCGCCGGAGCCGACCTGCTTGTTGCCCTTGCGGCCGGAGCGGACGGCGCCGGGCCGGCCCTTCTTGCTCCCCGAGACGTTCTTCATTGCTCTCTCCTGTCCGGCACGGCCGTTGTCAGGCGATGCTCCAGCGTGTTCCTGCTGCGGTGTCCTCGATGGTGATCCCCGCGGCTGCGAGGTCGTCCCGCACCCGGTCCGCCGTGGCGAAGTCGCGTGCCGCACGGGCGTCGGCGCGCTCCTGCACGAGGCGGTCGACGAGCGCGGCGAGCGGTGCGGCCGAGACGTCCTGCGCACCGCCGGACCAGTGGGCCGCTCGCGGGTCGATGCCGAGGACCTCGACCATCGCGGCCACCTGATGGTACGCGGTCCCGAGCGCTTCCGCATCGTCGGCGTCCAGGGCGGCGTTCCCGGCACGCACGGTGTCGTGCAGCACGGCCAGCGCCTGGGGCACCGAGAGGTCGTCGTCCATCGCGGCAGCGAACGCGTCGGGCACGGACGGTGCATCGCGGAGCGGGACCCCCGCGAGCCGGGCTCCGGCGCGGGCGAGGAAGCCCTCGATGCGGTCGTACGCCGCCTCGGCCTCGGCCAGGGACCCCTCGTGGTGGTCGATCGACGACCGGTAGTGCGCGGCTCCGAGGAAGTAGCGGACCACGGCGGGACGGGCGGCCCCGAGGAACTCCGCGGCGAAGATCGAGTTGCCGAGGGACTTCGACATCTTCTGCCCCTCGACCGTGACGAGCCCGTTGTGCAGCCAGTGGCTCGCGAAGGCGTCACCGGCGGCGGTGGACTGGGCAAGCTCGTTCTCGTGGTGCGGGAAGCGCAGGTCGAGGCCGCCGCCGTGGATGTCGAACGCCGGGCCCAGGTAGCGCCGCGACATCGCCGAGCACTCGATGTGCCAGCCCGGGCGACCCGGACCCCAGGGCGAGTCCCAGGTCGCCGTCGTCGGCTCCCCCGGCTTGGCGCCCTTCCACAGCGCGAAGTCCCGCGGGTCCCGCTTGCCGCGCGGGTCGGCGTCGGCTGCCTCGACCATGTCCTCGCGACGCTGGCGCGTCAGGGCGCCGTACGACTCCCAGCTGCCGGTGTCGAAGTACACGTCGCCCGTGCCGTCGGCAGCGGCGTACGCGTGCCCGCGCTCGATCAGCCGCTCGATGATCTCGTGCATCTGCGGGACGCTCGCGGTCGCCCGTGGCTCGTAGGTCGGCGGCAGGATGCCGAGGGCGTCGTAGGCCGCGGTGAACTCCCGCTCGACGCGGTACGCCCGGGCGAACCACGGCTCGTCGGTGCCCGCGGCGAGGTCGAGCACCTTGTCGTCGATGTCGGTGACGTTCCGCACGAGGGTCACCCGGTACCCGCGGTACGTCAGCCACCGGCGCCAGACGTCGTACACGAGTGCCGAGCGCAGGTGTCCGATGTGCGGGGACGACTGCACGGTCGGACCGCAGACGTACATGCTCACCTGTCCGTCGACCAGCGGGACGAGGTCGACGACGGCTGCGGCGCGGGAGTCGTACAGGCGAACGGTCACGCCACAAGCCTAGGACGTCGGGCGGTCCCGGCGTCGGAACCCGGTGCGGGCCGCTGGGCTCAGGCCGGGCGGACGACGGCGGTCGCGATCGCCGCGAGCCCCTCGCCGCGCCCGGTCAGGCCGAGGCCGTCCGTCGTCGTGCCGGAGACGGCCACCGGAGCGCCGACGACCGCGGCCAGGGCGGCCTGCATCTCGTCGCGCCGTGCACCGATGCGTGGGCGGTTGCCGATCACCTGCACCGTGACCGACGTCGGCACCAGCCCGGCAGCCCGCAGCAGCTCGACGGCGCCGCGGACGAAGACGGCACCGGCGGCACCGGCGTACTGCGGGTCGGACGTGCCGAACCGGCCGCCGATGTCCCCGAGTCCGCCCGCCGACAGCAGGGCGTCACAGACCGCGTGCGCCACCGCGTCGCCGTCGCTGTGCCCCGCGAGACCGGGTTCGCCGGGGAAGTCGAGCAGCCCGACCCGGCAGGGCGATGCCGGGTCGAAGGCGTGCACGTCGACGCCGAGCCCCACCCGGACGGCGGGTACCGTGGCGGCAGCACCCGCGCGGGTGGCGACGAGCGCCTCGGCCCGTGCCAGGTCCCACCGCGTGGTGATCTTGAACGCGTCCGCATCACCCGGCACCGTCCGCACGGTGCCACCCGCTGCCCGGTACACCCCCGCGTCGTCGGTCTCGGACCGCTCGGCGACCGCGTAGGCGTCCCGGAGCCGGGCGAGCGGGAAGACCTGCGGCGTCTGCACCCCGACGAGCGCAGACCGGTCCACGGTCTCGACCACGACGTCACCCTCGACCCGCTTGACCGTGTCCGTGACGGGCAGGGCCGGGACGACGCCGTCGCCGGTCTCCCGCGCACGGGTGAACACCGCGTCGAACTGGGCGGCCGGGGTCAGGCAGCGTGCCGCGTCGTGGACGCCGACCCACTCGATGCCGTCCGGCAGGGCGTCGAGGCCCGCCTGCACCGACGCGTGCCGGTCCGCGCCACCCGTGACGACGGCGGTGAGGTCGACCGCGGGTCCGGCGACGGCGGCGACCAGGGCACGGCACTCGTCGAGCCGGGCCGCGGGTGCGACGACCACGACGACGGTCGGCTCGGCCAGCGTGAGCACGGTGCGCACCGCACGCGTGAGCATCGCCTCCCCGGCGACGGGCACGAACGCCTTCGCGTCACCGATGCCGAGCCGTGTGCCCGAACCCGCCGCGACGACGACGACCGCCCTGCTCACCCGAACGGGGAGCAGGACGGTCGTCGTCGTGTGGTCCAGCTGCGGTTCGCGCTAGGAGGCGAGGACCTCGTCGAGGACGGTCGATGCCTTGTCCTCGTCGGTCTTCTCGGCCAGGGCGAGCTCGGAGATCAGGATCTGCCGGGCCTTCGCCAGCATGCGCTTCTCGCCCGCGGAGAGCCCGCGGTCCTGGTCACGGCGCCAGAGGTCGCGGACGACCTCGGACACCTTGATGACGTCGCCCGACGCCAGCTTCTCCAGGTTCGCCTTGTACCGGCGCGACCAGTTGGTGGGCTCTTCCGTGAAGGGTGCCCGCAGGACCTCGAAGACCTTGTCGAGGCCTTCCTTGCCGATGACGTCGCGGACGCCGACCAGGTCGACGTTGTCCGCCGGCACCTCGATCGTCAGGTCACCCTGCGTGACACGCAGCTTCAGGTAGACCTTTTCCTCGCCCTTGATGACGCGCGTCTTGACTTCAGAGATGGTTGCCGCCCCGTGGTGGGGGTAGACGACGGTCTCGCCGACCTCGAATTGCATGTATCAGGCTCCGTTCCCAGGACCCCCAGTTTACCACAAGGGCGTTTCGGGTAAGGGGCCTGGGCGGCCCGCACCCCAGACGATCGGTAGGATGGACGCGGACCGCCTGGTCCACATCGTGATCTTCCGGAGGAATCTCTTGCGAGCTCGGGTACTCGTGTCCGTCGCCGTTGCGGCAACCATCGCGCTCGGCGCCACCGGCTGCGAGTTCATGTCGCCCGCGCACACCACGGAGATCAAGCAGATCACCGACGGCGTGAACGTGAGCACCGGCTCGATCGACATCCGCAACGCGCTGTTCATCAGTGACCAGGAGGACGACGCCCGCTTCGTCGGCACGATCGTCAACACCGGGTCGAAGGAGATCACCCTCTCGATCGAGGTCGGCGGCGACACGCAGACCGTCGTCGTCCCGGGCAACAGCCGCGCCGACCTCGGCGCGAACACCCCGAACGCATCCCAGACCTCCGAGGCGGGCTCGGAGGAGGGCACCGACGGGCAGGGCTCGAAGGTCGCCGACTCGCAGGCCGTCCTGTTCGACGCCTCCGACGTGGTCCCGGGTTCGCTCGTCAAGACGTACTTCTCGTACTCCGGCGCCGAGGGCGTCTCGGCCAGCGTGCCGGTGCTGACCAGCGCGCTCGAGGAGTACCAGACGCTCGCCCCCTCGACCTCGCCGTCGGCCACGCCGTCGATGCGGTCGACCTCCCCGTCGGAGAGCGGCTCCGAGCCGACCGGCGACGCGACCGCCCCGGGCACGCAGTCGGGTGACTCGCAGACCGACTCGTCCGAGGGCGACAGCGGCACCAACTGACAGTGACACCGTCTGATCGCTGCGCGCCGGACCGGCGCGACGAACGTGACGCAACGCACCGGAGGCCCGGTGGCGGTTCCCGGAACCGGCACCGGGCCTCCAGTGCGTCGCCCGTCAGCAGTGGACGTCCGGCAGCGGACGGCCAGCGTGCCGCGGACGGCGGCGACGGGGCGCGGGCTCAGCCCTCGATCCGGTACCCCAGGCCGCGCACCGTCACCAGGATCTCCGGGGCGCTCGGCACCCGCTCGATCTTCGAGCGGATGCGCTTGATGTGCACGTCGAGCGTCTTCGTGTCGCCGAAGTAGTCGGAGCCCCACACCCGGTCGATGAGCTGCCCGCGGGTGAGCACGCGCCCGGCGTTCCGGAGCAGCAGCTCGAGCAGCTCGAACTCCTTGAGCGGCATCGGCGTCTCGGACCCGTCCACCGACACCGTGTGCCGCTCGACGTCCATCCGGATCCCGCCGACCTGCAGGATGCCGCTGTCACCCGGGTCGTCCTCGGTCCGCCGACGCAGCACGGCCCGCAGGCGCGCCAGCAGCTCGCGCGTCGAGTACGGCTTCGTCACGTAGTCGTCGGCGCCGAGCTCGAGCCCGACGACGATGTCCACCTCGGAGTCCTTGGCGGTGAGCATGATGATCGGCACGTTCGACCGCGTGCGGACCTGCCGGCACACCTCGGTGCCGCTCAGTCCGGGCAGCATGAGGTCGAGCAGGATCAGGTCGGGGTTCTCGGCGTCGAACTTCGACAGCGCGGTCACGCCGTCCGCGGCGACGGAGGTCTCGTACCCCTCGCGCTGCAGGAGGAACTCCAGGGGCTCGCTCAGGGCCGGCTCGTCGTCGACGATGAGGATCTTGGTCACGATGGCTGCTCTTCCAGTTGCTCTTCGAGTGCGGTGGTGAGTTCGGGATCCGCCTCGGGCAGGCGGATCGTGAAGGTCGAGCCCTTGCCGGGCTGCGACCAGACGCGGACGTCGCCGCCGTGGTTGCCGACGACGTGCTTGACGATGGCGAGACCGAGGCCGGTGCCGCCGGTGGCCCGGGACCGCGCGGGGTCGACGCGGTAGAAGCGCTCGAACACGCGGTCGAGGTCGGCCTCCGGGATGCCGACGCCCTGGTCGGTGACCGCGATCTCGACGAAGCCCTTGGTGGACCGGACGCCGACGCCGACGCGGGTGTGGTCCGGGGAGTACTTGACGGCGTTCGCGATGAGGTTCGACACCGCGACCTGCAGCAGCCCCGGGTCACCCATGACCCGCAGCTTCGACCGCTTCGCCCGGACGATCTCGATCTCGCGGGCGCGGGCGACGACCTCGTTCGCGTCGACGGCGGCCTGCACGATCTTGTCGACGGAGGTCTCCTCGCTGCTCTCGAGCGTGTCGACGGACTGCAGTCGGGAGAGCTCGATGATGTCCTTCGTCAGCGCCCCGAGGCGCTCCGACTCGGTGATGAGCTGGCCGGCGAACTTCTTCACGTGGTCGGGGTCGTCGGCGGCGAGCACCAGCGTCTCGGCGAGCAGCCCGATCGCACCGATGGGGGTCTTCAGCTCGTGCGAGATGTTCGCCACGAAGTCGCGTCGGACCTCGTCGATGCGGCGGCTCTCGGTCAGGTCGTCCGCGGTGACGAGCACGTACCGGTTGCCGAGCTGCGCCGCCCGGAAGCTCAGGTAGCCGACCAGTTCCCCGCTGCGCCCGCGGGGCAGCTCGAGGTCCTCGGAGCCCATCTCCCCGCTCCTGCGCACGCGGTCCACCAGGTCGACGAGCTCGGCGTGCACGAGCTTCCGGCGCACGACGAGCCCCACGGTCAGTGCCTGCGGTGACGCGGCGACGACCGTGTTCGACGGGTCGACGACCACGGCCGGGTTGTGCATCGTGGCGATGACCGCGGCGACACCGTCGGGCAGCGTCCGTTCCGCGACGTCGGCTGCCCGGGCCGTGCGCTCCGCCGTGATGACCAGCACCACGACCCCAGCGCCGAAGACCCCGCCGAGGAGCATCGACAGTGGCACGAGCCACGCGTTGTCCATGCCGCCAGTGTAGGGATCGTCACGCGGGGTTCCGACGCCGTTCACCCCGCTCCGGCGCAGTTCCGCCCCCGGATCGAGAGGTGTTCAGCCGCAGGTCACCGTTCGTTCACCTGGGCTGACGACACTCGTCCGGTACGCATCAGAGAGGCACATCCCCCATGCGCGAAGTCTTCCAGCAGGAGCTCCAGGACGTCCAGGAGCGTCTGACCGAGATCGCCGGGCTCGTCGAGTCCGCGATCACCCGTGCGACGCAGGCGTTCAGCGAGTCCGACGTCGCCCTCGCCGAGGAGGTGATCGCCGACGACGCCAAGATCGACCAGGCCGCGAACAGCCTCGACGAGATCGCCATCGACATCCTCGCCCGGCAGGCCCCCGTCGCCCGTGACCTCCGCGTCGTCGTGACCGCGCTGCGCGTCAGCTCGTCGCTCGAGCGCATGGGCGACATGGCCGAGCACATCGCCCAGCTCGCCCGCCAGCGCTTCCCCGAGAAGGTCGTGCCGAAGGGCCTGCGCGGCACCTTCAAGCAGATGGGCGCGCACGACGTCCAGATGGCGCAGAAGCTCACGCGCCTGCTCGCCACCGAGGACATCGCCCTGGCCGCGGAGATCCGCGACGAGGACGACGCCGTCGACGAGCTCCACGCGAGCGTCTTCGACTTCGTGCTCGGCGAGACGTGGAAGGGCAACCCGATCGACACGGTCGACGCGACCCTCGCCTCGCGCTACCACGAGCGCTTCGCCGACCACGCGGTGTCGATCGCCAAGAAGGTCGAGTACCTGGCGACGGGCGACTGGACCGGCGCCGCGTCGGTGACGACCTCCCCCGCCTGACGGGTTCTGCCAGGATCGTGGCATGGCTCAGGTCGCGATCATCGTCAACGGGATGCCCGGTTCGGGCAAGAGCACGGTGGGCGCCGCCCTGGCCGAGGTGCTCGGCTGCCCCTTCCTGTCGAAGGACCGCATCAAGGAGCCGCTGGCCGACGTGGTCGGTCCGATGATCGGTCCGCGCGACCTCGGCGGGATCGCGATGGACACGATGTGGTCGATGGCGCGGGCCGTCGAGAACGGGGTCGTCCTCGACGCCGTCTGGCTGCCGTCCCGTGACCGCGACCGCCTGGAGGCCGGACTCGCCTCCGCCGGGTCGCCGCGCGCCGTCGAGGTGTTCTGCCAGGTCGACCGGGTCACCGCCGCGGACCGGCTGCGCGACCGGTACGAGCCCGGCACGCTGCCCGTCCGGCACGAGGTGCACGGGGACCTGGCGGAGATCCTGGCCTTCTGGGACGAGCACGGCGACGAGGCGGCGCCGATCGGGCTGCTCGGGGTGCCGGTCGTGCGGGTCGACACCGGCCGGCCGTACGACGTCGGGGCGCTCGTGCAGGAGATCGCCGACCACTTCGTCTGAGGTGCCCGCGGTCGTTCGAGAGCCCGACCGCAACGCGGAAGCGACAGTCTGCCGCGAGGGTTCGGCGGCGGACTGTCGCTTCCGCGGTGCTGTCTGGTGCTACTTCTTCGCGCCCTGGGCGGCCACGGCGGCAGCGCCGGCAGCGGCGGCCTCGGGGTCGAGGTAGTACGAGGGCTTCGTCGGACGGAAGTCGTCGTCGAGCTCGTACACGAGCGGGATGCCCGTCGGGATGTTGAGACCGGCGATGTCGTCGTCCGAGATGCCGTCGAGGTGCTTCACGAGCGCGCGGAGCGAGTTGCCGTGCGCCGTGACCAGGACGGTCTTCCCCTCGCCCAGGTCCTTCGTGATGTCCGACTCCCAGTACGGCAGGAGACGGTCGATCACGAGCTTGAGCGACTCGGTCCGGGGCAGCTGGTCGCCGAGGTCGGCGTAGCGGCGGTCGCCTGCCTGCGACCACTCGGCGTCGTCGGCGATGGGGGGCGGCGGGACGTCGAACGAACGACGCCACTCCATGAACTGCTGCTCGCCGTACTGCTCGAGCGTCTGGGCCTTGTCCTTGCCCTGCAGGTCGCCGTAGTGGCGCTCGTTGAGGCGCCAGTCGCGCTTCACCGGCAGCCAGGCGAGGTCGGCCTCGAGCAGGGCGATGTCGGCGGTCTGGATCGCGCGGGTCAGGAGCGACGTGTAGAGGACGTCCGGCACGATGCCCGACTCGGCGATGAGCTCGCCGGCGCGCTTCGCCTCCTTCTCGCCCAGCTCGCTGAGCCGGACGTCGACCCAACCGGTGAACAGGTTCTTCTGGTTCCAGTCACTGTTGCCGTGACGGAGCAGGACGAGCGTGGAGGTCATGCGTCCGAGTCTACCGAGCGGGTGCGCCTCGCTACCCTGGGTCCATGCCCATCGGGAACGTCACGCGCGGGACCACCGGGTACAACCGGCTCCGCCGTGTCGACCGGTGGATCGCCGCGCTCCCGGTCCTGCGCCGGACGGACGACCCGCTCGTGGCCGACGTCGGGTACGGTGCCCGGCCGACGACGACGCTCGAGCTCCGGGACCGACTGGCCCGCGTCCGGCCGGACGTCGAGGTGACCGGCATCGAGATCGAGCCGTCGCGGGTGGCGCTGGCGAACGCCGGCACGCGCGACGGCGTGACCTTCCGGTTGGGCGGGTTCGAGACGCCGACGCCCGGTGGCCGCTTGCCCGCTGTCATCCGCGCCTTCAACGTCCTGCGGCAGTACGACGAGTCCGCCGTCGTGGACTCGTGGCGGATCATGCAGGACCGCCTGCAACCAGGGGGTGCGCTCGTGGAGGGCACCTGCAACGAGGTCGGCCGGGTGGCGGCCTGGGTCACGCTCGACGAGCACGCGCCGCACACCTTCACGGTGTCCCTGCGGGTCGCCGACCTCGAGCTGCCGAGCATCGTCGCCGAGCGGCTGCCGAAGGCGCTGATCCACCGGAACGTCCCCGGGGAACGGGTGCACGCGTTCCTGCTCGACCTCGACCGCGCGTGGGCCGTCGCTGCGCCGCTCGGCACGTACGGCCCGCGTCAGCGGTGGATCGCCACGGTGCACGGCATGCGCGACCGAGGCTGGCCGGTGCTGCACGGGGGGACCCGCTGGCGTCTCGGCGAGCTGAGCGTCCCGTGGTCGGCGGTCGCCCCCGCCTGACCGCACCGGTGGGAATCAGGTTCCGCCAGCAGCACCACGGAACGGACGCACGGAGCACGGTGCCGTGTCCGGAACCAGGTTCCGACGTGACTCGGATCAGCTGCGGCGGACGGCTCCGAGCCGGGGCAGGCGCGGCACGTTCGCCGTCGCGCCGGCCTCCGGCGGGACGATCGTCTCCTGCGCCGCGGTGACCACGACGTCGTCGACGGTCAGGGTCAGCGTCGCAGCGGGGTCGAGCGAGCGCTTCACGACCGCGAGCCCGATCGGCCCAAGCTCGTGGTGGAGCGCCGAGGCGGTGAGCCGCCCGACGTCCTTGCCGTCCAGCTCGACCGCGGTGCCGGGTACGGGCAGCACGCCGTCCGACCCGTCCAGGTGGAGCATCACGACTCGGCGCGGCGGGTGCCCGAGGTTGTGCACCTTCGCGACGGTCTCCTGCCCGCGGTAGCAGCCCTTCGACAGGTGCACCGCGGAGCGGAGCCAGTCGAGCTCGTGCGGGATCGTCCGCTCGTCGACGTCGGCGAGGACCGGGCGCCACGCGGCGATGCGCAGTGCCTCGAACGCGAGGAGCCCCGCGACCGGCGCACCGGACTCCGCCAGGGCGACCGCGGTGTCCGGGGTGACCACGTCGATGCGGAGGGTCCAGTCGGAGCCGGGGTGGGCCTCCAGGGCGGCGTAGCCCCACCCACCGGGCGTGACCGACGACCACGGGTCGACCCACTCGACGACCACGTCGTCCGGCGCTGCCGAGCCGTCGAACCGGCCGAGCGTGACGAGGTCGGCCGAGCGGTCGGCGACCTCGACGCGGAGCATGAAGCGCATGGAGTCGAGCCAGGCCGCGAGCGGGGCGGCGTCCGTCGGCTCGGTGAGGAGCCACGTGACCTCGCCGTCGTCGACCACCCGGGCGGCGTGCTCGACGCGACCGGACTGGTCGAGGACCAGCGTCTCGGTGCTCGCGCCCGGTGCGAGTCCGGTGAGCAGCTGGGACGTGATCGAGTTGAGCCAGGACAGGCGGTCCGGTCCGCTGATCGTCACGACGCCGAGACCGAGCTCGACCACGGCACGGCCGGCGGCGAGCGCCCGCTGCTCGCCGACGGGGTTGCCGTAGTGGGCGGCGGGACCGGCCTCGGATGCGACGAAGCCGTCGCGACCGGCGAACACCGACATCAGTCGACCTTCGCGAGCTGCCCCGAGGCGTGCGAGGTGAGCTGCTGCCCGAGCGCGGCGATGTCCCACGCCCAGAAGAGCTTGCCCTCGACCAGGCCGTACAGGCGGGTCGCCGCCGAGTAGTCCTTCGCGTTCGGCGAGCGCATCACGGCGTCGGTGGCCAGGTCGATGCGACCCTTCTTGACGCGGCCGACGTAGAGCTCGTTGACACCCGTCGGGTGGATGATCGCCGCCTCGACGTCGAAGCCGTCGGTGGTGTTGCGGAGCGTCTCGACGCTCTCCACCGTGCTGAACGGGACGGGCCCGTCACCCATGAGCATCGCGGGGCCGCGGTCGCCCGGCTCGTTCGGACGGTCGATGCGCCAGTAGCCCATCTCGGCGGCGAGGGGGGTGTGCTCGTCGTCGAGCAGCCACGTCGTCGAGGAGTAGTTGAGGTAGGGCAGGCCGTCGTGGCTGAAGCTCACCCGCTGGCCGAACTCGTACTTGCGGGGCTCGTCCTCGTCGCCCACGGGGTACTCGACCACGCCCGTGCCCTCCCAGACACCGACGAGCCACGACAGCGGGACGAGCTCGGGCGCCAGGCCCTCCGGCAGTTCGATCAACGCTGACCCTTGAACAGCTTCACGACGACGACGACCGAGATGAACGCGATCGCGAGCGACGCCAGGCCGAGGAGGCCCACGTAGAACAGCTCGAGCGCAAGCAGCGAATCCATGCGGCGAGTCTACGCGGCACGCCTGACGGCGCCAGGGGGCGTGCCGCGCGGTCGCTGCCGTGTTCAGCGGGCCAGCAGCACCACGGCCGTGACGAGCACCACGACGAAGGACCCGGAGGACGCGATGCTGATCCGCTCGACCAGGCCGTCCTTCGTCGCGGTGATGAGCTGCAGCACGAAGCTCACGAGCACGCAGAGCACGAAGACGAGCAGGAGCCAGGCGAACGAGTCCTTCTGCGTCAGGGTCAGCACGAGCACGGCGCCGACGACCGCGAGCACCCAGACCGGCAGCACGGAGGTCAGGCGCAGTCGGCGCTGGTCGAGGGGCGGGACGGGCTCGGTCACGCGCTCCATCATGACAGGGCCGCGCCTGCGCCGTCGGAGCCCTGACCGACCAGCCGGTCGGCGGGGCGCCGCCGAGGCATCACTAGGATGACTCCACGACGTTCCCTCGCTCTGGAGGTCCTGTGGCCCAGCTCCTGGTACTCACCTCAGCCGCGCCCGGCGACGTCCTGCCGAGTCTCGGTCTCCTGAGCCACCGGATCCGCCACGTCCCCGCCGAGGCCGCGCAGCTGGTCAACGCTCCGCAGAGCGACCTGATGTTCGTCGACGCCCGTCTCGACCTCGTCAGCGCCAAGGCCCTGTGCAAGATCCTCGCGACGAGCGGGTCGACGACGCCGATCATCCTCGTCGTGACCGAGGGCGGGCTCACCGCGGTGAACAGCGAGTGGAACGTCGACGACGTCGTGCTCGAGAGCGCCGGCCCCGCCGAGGTCGACGCCCGCATCCGGCTCACCACGGGCCGTGCCGCGAAGAACCCCTCGGGGTCGAAGATCCAGGCCTCCGGCGTCGTCATCGACGAGGCGAGCTACTCGGCGAAGGTGCGGGGTCGCCCGCTCGACCTCACCTTCAAGGAGTTCGAGCTCCTGCGCTTCTTCGCCTCGCACCCGTCGCGTGTGTTCACCCGCGAGCAGCTGCTCAGCGAGGTCTGGGGCTACGACTACTTCGGCGGCACCCGCACGGTCGACGTGCACGTGCGACGCCTCCGCGCGAAGCTCGGCGACCTCGAGTCGCTCATCGGGACGGTCCGCAACGTCGGCTACCGCTTCAACGTGCACGACGACGAGGCCGAGCGCCTGGCGGGACAGTAGTGCTCGCCGTCGTCGAGATGCTCGCCGCCGCCTCCGTCGCGGCGGGCGAGGCGCCGCCGTTCTCCGACCAGACCCTGGTCGACGTCCGTGTCGGCCGTGCGACCGTGGTCGGCGACGAGCGCGGGGTCGCCGTGGTCCGTGACGGCGAGTTGGAACTCGTCGTCGCCCGGGAGGCCCGTGGCCAGGGCGTCGGGTCGGCGCTCGTCGCGCAGGTGACCGACCCGGGCGCCGGGGGCGCGACGACGGACCCGGGGGCGTCCGCAGACCCGGGCGCGTCCGCTGACCCCGGTGCTCCACGTCTCGCGTGGGCGCACGGGGACCACCCCGCCGCGCGTGCCCTCGCCGACCGGTACGGCTGGACGCCGGTCCGGACACTGCTGCAGCTCCGGGCACCGATCGTGGACACGACCGCACCCGTCGGTCTGCCGGTCGGGTACGGGCTCGACGCCTTCCGCGCCGGCGACCCCGAGGACGAGGACGCCTGGCTGACCCTCAACGCCGCGGCCTTCGCGAACCACCCCGAACAGGGCCGGATGACCCTCGACGACCTGCGCGCCCGCGAGGCCGAGCCCTGGTTCTCCGGCGACGACCTGCTGCTCCTGCGCGACGAGTCGGGCGCGCTCGCGGGGTCGTGCTGGCTCAAGGTCGAGGACGGCACCGGCGAGTTCTACGCGGTGGCCGTCCGGCCCGACCTGCAGGGCCAGGGGCTCGGCGGCGTCCTGATGCGCGCGGGATCGGCCCGTCTCACCGGCCGTGGGCTGACCGCCGCGGCGCTCTACGTCGAGGGCGACAACGAGCCGGCACTCGCGCTGTACCGCCGCTCGGGCTTCACCCAGCACGCGATCGACGTGCAGTACGCGCGCGGCTCCGGCCGGTAACATGACGCGAGGTCGACGAGGGGTCGGCCAGGGGCACTCGGGGGCAACGTGACGGAGCAGGGTCGTGTGCAGTACGGCCGCGGCGAGCCGCTCGGAGCGTCGTACCGGCTGGTCGACCTGCTCGGCACCGGCGCGACCGGCGAGGTCTGGCGCGCCGAGCACACCGCGACCGGCGAGCACGTCGCCGCGAAGCTGCTGCGCGCCGAGCTCGCCGCAGACCCGACCGTCGTCGAACGCTTCGTGCGGGAGCGCACCGTGCTGCTCGGTCTGCAGCACCCGTCGATCGTCCGGGTCCGTGACCTCGTCGTCGAGGGTGACCGACTCGCGATCGTCATGGACCTGGTCGGCGGGGGCTCCGCGCGGGACCTGCTCGCCGGCGCGGGGACGCTGCCACCGCGGGACGCCCTGACGATCACCGCCGAGACACTCGACGCCCTCGCCGCCGCACACGAGCAGGACGTCACCCACCGCGACGTCAAGCCCGACAACGTGCTGCTCGCGACACCGTGGACGCCCGGCGCGACGGGTGACGTGCGGGTGTCGGACTTCGGCATCGCGTCGGTGATGGCCGACCGGCAGCGCACCACGACCGGGCTGCTCGGGACGCCACAGTACATGGCGCCCGAGTCGATCAGCCAGGGGCGCTCGGGGCCCGCGGCCGACGTGTACGGCACCGGGGTGATGCTCTACGAGCTGCTCGCCGGACGCACCCCCTTCGCCGGACCCGGGACCGACTTCGCCGTCGCCTACCGCCACGTCACCTCCGACCCGCCGCAGCTCGACGTCCCCGCGGCGCTCTGGTCGGCGGTGTCGACGATGCTCGCGAAGGACCCGGCCGCACGGCCCGCGGCCGCGGATGCCGCGGCCACCCTGCGCCAGCTCGCCCGGCAGCTCGCCGACGCCCCCGCGCTGCGCCCGACGTCGGACCCGGAGTCCTTCGCCGAGGTCGAGCGGCCGGCGACGGTGGTGCGCGGCGTGCGGCCGACGGACGAGACCCCGGCTCCGGCACCGACGGCAGGTGCGGACGATGCCGGCCCCGCTCCCGAGCTCGGGCAGGCGGGCTCGCGGACGGTCTTCCGGCCGCTCGCCCGCCCGCCGGTCGCGCCCGCTCGCGAACCGGAGGCCCCTGCACGCGGTCGGTGGCAGCGCCCGGACTGGCTGACGAACCGCATGCTCGGCCTCGGTGCCCTCGGCGTGGTGCTCGTCGCGGCGCTCGTCGTCGGCGGGGTCGTCTGGCTCCCCGGCGCGTTGGGCGGGAAGGGCACGCCGAGCGCTGCCCGCACTGCACAGGCGGCCAGCGCCTACCAGCAGGACCGCCCGCTGCCGACCGGGCTCTCGACGACCCGCAAGGCGACCGTCGACCCGCAGGCAGGGACCGTCGCGCTGTCGATCACCTACGCCGCGCAGGCCGCGACGCTCCGCGGGCCGCTGCTCGAGGTGGTACCCGGTGTCGGCGAACGCTCCGAGTGTCCCGCGGTGACGTGGGACGGGGACGCGGCGGCGGGCGACGACGTCACCGGTGCTCGGAACCAGCCGTCGGTGACCGGCGTCGACGTCCGGTGCGGGTGGACGCTGTCCGACGTGGTGGTCCCGGCGGGCGAGGACGTCACCGTCCAGGCCACCGTGCGGCTCGCCGATGTGCCCGACCAGGCCGGCCTGCAGGAGTGGCTCGACGCCGCCGGGAGCGCGACCACGGCGGCCGTCACCGACCAGGCCGTGACCGGGACGTCGTACCCCGTGCAGCGGATGCAGGGGGTCGAGGTCCGCACCCCCGACCGCACGGTCAGCCAGACCACGCTGCCGGTGACGCTCGTCCCGGTCTGGCCGAGCGGCGCCGACGAACTGAACCCGCTGTACCGCAGCCCCTCGACCGGTGCTCCGTCCGAAATGCTCACCGACGTCGCGGGCGGGGAGTCCGGCCTCCGCTTCGCCGACGGGTGCTCGGGCGCGCTGGCGGTGTCGTCCGACGGACTCGTGGTGACCGCGCTGTCCGTCGCACCGTCGTGCACGGTCCGGGCGACCGTGGGCAACTTCACGGACCTCGAGAGCTCGCCCTTCGGCATCACCACCCGCGACTGAGCGGCCCCCGGACCTGTTCCGTCGCACGTGCGCGCGAGCCGGGGATCCGACGGACGGGAGGCGCGCGGCGGCGGTGCGCCGTGCCTCCCGTCCGGTGGTGGTCGCGCCGGTCAGGCGCCGGGTGCGGCGGTCTGGACGAGGCGGACGGCCCCGCCCGACGCGGCGTAGCCGCGGCCCACGGTCAGCGCGACGGGCGCGCGGCGGGGCAACGGGACCCCGAGCAGTTCGCCGTCGTAGTCGACGTCGGGCTGCAGGAGCACGCCGCAGCGGGACTTCCGGACCGCGCGCGTCCAGTGGCTGTAGAGCGACCGGAGGTCGGCGGACCGGCCGGCCGCGACCACGCACAGGCCCGGTCGCTCGGAGGACAGCAGCGAGGCGATCGCCTGGTCGGCGTCGTCGAAGCGTTCGGCGTCGTCGACGAGCAGCAGGACCGGGCCGCGCTCCAGGCGGAGGCCGGCCAGCAGGGCGGGGACGTCGTCGGCCCCGACGGCGAGGCGGTCGAAGACACCGTCGGCGAGCGGGGACCGGCGGTCACAGATCGCCCACACGGCGGGTCGGACGCCCTCGGCTGACCGCGCCTGGTCGGCCAGTGCGAGGAGCACCGTCGACTTGCCGGAGCGCGCCGGGCCGGCGACGAGCACGTGCTCGCCGTCGTAGACCTCGAGTGCCGCGGTGCCGAGGTCGTCCTCGGCGATCCCGACCGGCAGGCGCCACGGCTCGGTGTCGAAGCGCGCCGGCGCTCCGAGGTCGTGCACCCGGACCGCGTCGGGCAGCCGGCCGACGGCGCTCGTCTTCGGCGCCGCGTCCGGCCAGGCGGCGGCGACCGCGGCGACGGCGTCGGCGAGGGGCACCGCCGGCGTCGCGACGTGGCTCTGCAGCTTCGTCGTGGAGTGGACGTAGCGCCCGGGCACCGGGGGCGGGACGTCCTTCTGGCGGACCCCGATGGACGCGTAGTCGTACGGGTCGGCCAGGCGGAACATCCACTTCTGGGTCGTGACCTCGTCCATCGCCGACGGCACGGCCTTCGCGCGGGTCGTGGAGACGGCGAACGAGATACCGAGCGCCGGGCCCTCGGCGTACACGCGGTACAGGGCGTCGAGCAGCTGCTGGCCCTCGAAGTCCTGGTACTCGTCCCGGAGCGCCGCGAGGCCGTCGATGAGCACGACGGCCCGACGCCCGCCGGGGTTCGCGCGCCGACGCTCGAGGTCCGCGCGCAAGTGCCGGAGGAAGCGTGCCTGCAGTTCGCCCGCGCCCGCCCCGGAGCCGACGTAGGCCGTGGTGTGCGGCAGCTGCGCGAGCGGCGCCAGGTCGCCGGGTCCCATGTCGAGCACGAGGAGGTCGAGGTCGTCCGGGCTCGTCGTCCTCGCGAGGCGCAGCGCCAGTGCGGACAGGGCGGTGCTCGTGCCGCTGCCCGGGATGCCCATCAGGACGAGGTTGCCCTCGTCGAGGTCCCAGCCGCCCGCGACCTGGCGCTGGTGGTCGGGGTCGTCGGCGAGCGCGACGGGTACGAAGCGCCGGGCACGGTCGTCGGACGGTTCCGGGATGTCCGCCAGGTCGACCCGGTCCCCCAGCGCCTCGGGCCAGATCGGACGGGGAGCGGCGTACCCGGCGGCGTCGTTCGCGGCACGGATCGCCTCGATGAGGACGTCGAGGTCGGTGTCGTCCGACGCGCTCGGTGCGGGTGCGGGCGCCGGGGCCGGGACGCCGAAGACGTCGGTCGGGCGGACGGAGACCGGCTGCTCGACCCGTTCGTCGCGCGCGCGGCCGGTGACCAGCGCGGTCTGCACCGGAGTGATGTCGTCCTGCCCGAGCTTCACGTAGGCGCGGCCGGTCTGCTGCCGACCGATGCCGGCGGCTGCGGGGACGCCGATGACGTTGGTCGAGTCCTCGCGGCTCTGCACGCGGAGGGCCACCCGGAGGTTCGTGTTCGCGAGGATGTCCTCGCTCACGACGCCCGCGGGGCGCTGCGTCGCGAGCACCATGTGCACCCCGAGCGTGCGGCCCACCGCGGCGATCGCGACGAGCGAGGTCAGGACGTCGGGGAACTCCTTCGCGAGCATCGCGAACTCGTCGACGACGAAGAGCAGGCGCGGCATCGGCTCGGTCGGCCGCGTCGCGAGGTAGGCGTCGAGGTTGTCGATGTCGGCACCGGCGGTCGCGAAGACCCGCTGGCGACGCTCGAGCTCGGCCTCGAGCGCACGGATCGCCCGGTCGGCGAGCTGCTCGTCGAGGTTGCTGATCGTGCCGATCGTGTGCGGCAGCCGTTCACAGGCGGCGAAGGCGGCGCCGCCCTTGAAGTCGACGAGCAGGAAGTTGAGCCGCGTCGGGTCGTTCCGGGCCGCGAGGCCGGCGACGAACGAGCGGAGGAACTCGCTCTTGCCGGACCCCGTGGTCCCGCCGACGAGGCCGTGAGGGCCGTCGCGCACCAGGTCGATCTCGAGGACGCCGGACTCCGAGGAACCGACGGGGGTCGAGGTCCCGGTGCTGGTCTGCCACAGGGTGCGGATGCCCTCGGCGGTGGTGGTGTCGACCGGAGCGGTGCTGCGGTGGGCTGCGGCGTTCCGCGCGGTGCTGCCGTGGGCCGCGGCGCTCCGGGCGAGCAGCTCGGGCAGGCGGACGAGCGACGGCAGTGATGCGCCGGGGACCGTGAGCTCCGGGTCGTCGAAGTGCGCGACGGCGCGGGCGACGCGCTCCGCGGTGACCGCGGTGAGGCCAGCGAGCACGACGTCCTCGACCCGCGTGCGGTCCTCCGGGCGGTAGACCGTCGCGGCCGCGTCCGCCCCGACGGTGACGATCGTCGTGCAGGCGGCGGGCAACTGCTGCTCGTTCGTGGCGATGACGATGCCGCTCACCCGCTGCCGCCGCTCCCCCGGGCGCAGCGAGACCCCGGGGACCGTCCGGCCCTGGCCGAGCAGGCTGCGCGCCGGGGCGTCACGGCCCTCGGTGAGCACGTCGGAGTCCACGACGACGAGCAGGTTCGGCGTGGGGAGCTCGTCGAGCGACTCCTTGAGACCGCGCAGGACCGCGGCGCTCTGATCGCGCTGCGCCGACATCCACCGGGCACCGGTGCTGCTGCCCGCCACGCGCGTGTGCGGCAGCCAGGAGGCCCAGGACCAGTCGTCCTGTCGGCCCGCGTCGCAGAACATCCCGACCGTCAGGTCCGCCGGCCCGCAGTGCACGGTCGCCTGAGCGAGCAGGCTGCGGGCGAGGGCGAGCGCCCCGTCGCGGTCACCGACGATGCCGACGACACCGGCGTCGGACAGGTCGGCGACGACCGGTGCCGCCGTGAGACGGCTCTCCGCGATCGCGGCCTTCGCCTCGTCCTCGAGCTTCGACGACGCCGCGCGCTGGTCGACCTCGGGACGCCACGGTGCGTCGCCGGTGCCGGCGTGCAGGCTGAGGAAGTCGTCGTCGTCCGACCGGCGCTGCCAGAGGTCGGTCGTCGGCAGGAGCGCCCGGCGGACCACGGTCGCCGGGTCGGGCACGAGGTCCTGCCGGCGAGCCGCCTCGACGGCAGCCGCGGCGGCGATCTCGCCGCGGAAGCCCTCGACCGCCTCGGAGAAGCGCGTCTCCTCCTCCTTGAGGTTCTTCGCCCGGCGGTGCTTCTGCTCGAACCACATGCCGATCGCGGTCACGGGGCTGAGCAGCGCGAAGAGGGCGAAGCGGGCGTCCCCGAGCAGGAGCACCATCGCGCCGGCGAGCACGAGCGGCGCCGCGACCGTGATCCAGCTGAACTTCGACGCCGGGGCGACGTCCTTGCGGCTCGGCGGGGACACCGGCTCGGTGTCGGTGACCCGACCGGGTCGGGGCGGACGGTTGAAGGGAGCGGTGGCGGCCGGGGTGAGGTTCGGGAGCGTCCCCGCCGCGGGCACCGTCGTCTCCGGGAGCTCCGGCCGGAGCAGCAGGACCGCGCCCCCGACGATGACGCTCGTGGTGCCGGTCAGCAGGACACCCTCGCCGTCGATGCGCTCCCCCGCGATCACGGTGCCGTTCGTCGACCCGGAGTCACGCACCCGGACACCGTCGTCCTCGCGTTCGACCGTGCAGTGCTCCCAGGACGCACTCTCGGTGGGGAGCACGACGTCGGCCTGCGGGGCACGTCCGACGACGAGCCGACGGCTGCGCGGCACCGGCACGACGAGCCCAGCCTCGAGGCCACCGGCCAGGGTCACGCTCCAGCCGTCGACCGCGCGCGGCGGCTCCTCGGTGGTGCGGGCGACGCGGGACCCCTCGAGGAGCACGAGGTCGCGCAGCGGGGTGTCCGAGCTCGTCCGGTGGCCGTCGACCGCCAGGGGTGTCCCGGGGTCGAGCGGGGTGCCGAGCGACGCCGTGACGAGGTCCCCCAGCGTGGAGGACTCCGCCCACCCGTCGGCCTCGATCGTCTCGCGGCGGTCGTCGAGCTCGATCAGCAGGCGCATGGGCGGTCCTCCCTGGGCGTGGTGCGGCGGTGCGGGTGGTGCGGGTGGGACTCGGTCAGTCGGACGAGTCGGCGAACCAGACGAGCGCGGGTGTGGCCCCGCCGTCCTCGGTCGCGCGGCCATCCCGGGTCGCGCTGGCGGGCCGGAGCCCGAGGTCCTGCGCGGAGGCGGCCAGCACACCGGCGCGGTCGCCGAGGGCCTGCCGCGAGCCGAAGTCGAGTGCGGGGCCCGCGAGTCCGTCGCCGGCGTCGAGGTCGAGACGGGCCAGCGCCTCCGACACCTTCGCCCCGTCGGCGCTCCGGGCCGACCCGACGGCCGCCACCAGCGCCACGACCGCGTCGTGGCTGCGGGCGTCCGCGACAGACGCGACCGATGCGAAGGAACGGTCGCCGGTCAGGTTCTTCGCGTCCAAGTCGTCCGCCAGCACCCGGACGCCGCCGAGGAACGCCGACATGGCACGACCCTCGGGCTTCGAGGACAGGGCGCGGGCGTCGTCGGTCTCGACACCGACGGTGCGGAACGTGCCGCTGAGGCTGCCGCCGGCCTGGGCGAGGGCCGCGGCGAAGGCGGGGCTGGTGGCCTCGGGGGTCAGGACGACGGGCGCGGTGACGTTCGCCTCCTGGAGGGCGGCGACGAGGGCACCCTGTCGACCGGCCGGACCGCTGACGACCACGGCGTCGGAGTCCGGGGCCGCCTGCTCGGTGCTGTCCTGCGTGACGCCGGTCGTGGTTCCGGCCTGGTCGTCGGTCGTCGGGGCGTCGGTCGTCGGGGCGCTGGTCGTCGTGGCGTCGGTGGAGCCCGCGGCCGCGCCGGTGCGTTGCGCGATGGTCGTCGCGAGCGCGCCGAGGTCGGGCGTGCTCGTCGCGTCGAGGACGTGGGCGAACCGCACGCCGGACGGCGCTCCGCCGCCCAGGTCGACGAGCAGCGGCGACGCAGCGTCACCGAGCGCGTCCTGCAGTGCCGCGGCGACGGACTCCGTCGACGGCGCGGTCGACCACGCGTCGTCACCGCCGGCCGCGTAGGGCGCGACGACCGGGATGTCGGCGTCGGCCGCCGCGGTGAAGGCACCGCGGACGTGGTCGCCGGACGTCGCCACGACGATGCCCGAGACGCCGTCGGCCGCGAGGGCCTCGACGGCCTTCCGGGCACCGTCGGTCGACCCGCCGTCGTTCTTCGTCACGAGCTGCACGTCGGTACCGCCGAGCTCCAGACGACGCTGCGCGACGAGGGCGCCCTGCGCGGCGTCGTCCCACTGCGCACCCTCGCCGTCGCCGAGCGTGACCACGACGCCGATCTTCGTGCCGTCGGGGACGTGGGCGACGCTGATCGGAACCGGGGCAGTCGCTGAGACCGCCTCGGCCGGGGTCGAGGCCGAGACACGCACCGCGAGCACCGCGGTGACGACGGCGGCGACGACGAGGACGGCGATCGCGACGATGATCGCGGTCCGCCGACGCTTCCGGGTCTGGGCAGCGTCGGTCGTGGTCGGGTCGTCGGTGCCCTGCTCGTCGATGGTCGGCTCGGTCGACTGGTCCTGCACGTGGCTCATCGCTCGGCTCCGATCCGGAAGGCGTAGAGCGTCGTCGACGTCGCGCTGGACGGCACGTCGAGTCGGAAGGCGGGGAGCGTCGCGGCCCGGTCGAGCGACGCGCGGAACTGCTCCTGCTGCAGGAGGATGCCCGCGACGTCCTCGGCTCGGACGTTGGCGTAACCGGAGGCGTTCTGCGACGCCAGGGCGAGCTGGTAGTCGGCGGAGTCGGACTTCGCCGCGCTCGTGGCCATCGCGCCGAGGATGCCGGAGCCGTTGACCTTGCGGTCGCCGAGGTCGAGCATCACGCGGTTGAGGTCGCCGATCAGGAGCGTGCTCGCGCCCTCGACGTCGCGGACCGAGGCGCTGGTGCTCGCGTCGATGCGCTGCAGGCTCGCCGCGGTCTGCTCGTCCACCGCCGAGGCGAGGCTGCTGCCCTGCTGCTGGAGCGCACCCTTCTGCTCGTCGATGGTGCCCTTCGAGTCGCTCGTCACCTCGCCCGAGGTGGTGCGGAGGCCGGCGATCGACTTGTCGAACGCGTCGACGACGGCATCTCGACTCGTTGCGGATGCTTTGCCGACAATGCGGACCTGCGACCGCAGCGCCTCAGCGAGCGCGTCTGTCGAGCTGTCGGAAGCATCGGCGAACGACTCCTGGACCCGGTCAGCCAGCTCGAGCTGCGTCTTGTGCACGGACTCAAGCTGCTCCGCAACGGTCGTTCGCTGGGACTGCGCTTGCTCGATACTAGTGCGAAGATCACCAACCGTCTTGTCGATGTTCGAGCCCCCGGTCGTCGAGGCGGCACGAACCTCCTTGATCGCCTCCTGGAGTTGATCGAGCTGCGATCGGAGGTTGCCCACCGATGCGCCGATCGTTCCTTCTGCTGCCCCTTCGGTCTTCGTACCGTCGGCGACTTCTTGCCAACGGTTTGCCTGGTCCTCGAGACGCGCATCCATCGGCGTGTCGAACCCGGGGCCCGGGCTCAGCTTCTCGTCCTGTGCAGCTCCCGCGCAGGGCTCTGCCGTGAGGTAACCGCGCAGACGCGCTGCATCTTCGTCGGAGATGCGATCCAACGTCGCGAGCAAGCAGAGCTGGTCTGCAACTGCTGAGTTCTGACGCTCCATCGAGAACGGCAGACCTGCCCCGTCGATGAGCGACCGGGCCGCGTCGGCCCGCGCATGCAGCGCTCGCAGCGCCGTCTGCAATTCGTCGGAACGATCGCTCAAGTCGGAGGAACTTTCCTCAAGAACGTCCAGCGCTTTGGTCACAGACGACGGGTCCGCATCGGCTTGGTAAGCGTCAAGCGTCGTAGACAGGCCGTCAAGAGTGGTTTGCAGCTTGGTTACGCTGTCCGAGGCATCGCCGAAGTTCTGGTTGCGCAAGACGTCGGCGATCGCGGTCCCGGCCGTCACAAGACCGATGAGCGATTCATTGATCGACTTCGAAGAAGCGAAGAGAGAGCACGTCAGTGAATCGGCGTTCTCCTTGAGCGCACAGGAGTCTTCGTCCGGCTGCTCCGGCCCGACAGCGGCCGCGAGCTGCGCGGTCACCTCCTGCTTGCACGCCTCACTCGCCTCGGCGTAGCCCTCGAGCTGCGCGGACACGCGCAGCAGGTTCCCGTAGACGCTCGCGCCCGCAGCGCCGGTCTGCGGCACGGCCTTGCACCCGTCGTCCTTCAGAACCGGCGCGGGGGCCGTCGCCGAGGTGTCGCCGAGCAGCGCGTCGAGGCTTCCCGTCGTCTGCTGCAGCTGCTGCAGCACCGTCGATTGCGTCGCCTGCACGGTCGAGCCGAGGTCCCCGTTGAGCGAACCGAGCTCGCCCGACAGCGACTGCATCGTGCTCGCGAGCGACGCACTGCTCTCCTGCAGGCGCTCCGCCGTCCGCACGCCGAGGGTCTGGGACGTCGACTCGAGGTTCGTGCGGACCTCGGTGATGGTGCCGCCCGCGCGGGCGAGCACCTCGTTCACCTGCGCGATGAGGTCGATCGTCCGGCGCTGGAGGGCGAGCTCGGAGTCCGTGTCGGAGCCGAACGCGCCGTTCATCACGCCGCTGGTCGACAGGTCGGTCGTCAGGCCGGGCTGTGCGGCGACGTCGATCGCGGGCGTGGAGAATTCACGGACGTCTGCGACGAGGTGCAGCGTGCTGCTCGCACCGGAGGTCGGCGGCGCGAGCAGCCGTCCCCACTGGACGACAGCGTCGCCGGAGGCGTTCGTGCTCACGACGCCGTCGGTGGCAGCGCCGCCGTCGACCGACTGGGTGACGATGCGGTCCGGGGCGACGCCGTCGAGCACGGTCGACGCGGCGATGCTGAAGGGCGCGCCGACCAGCGCCGGGGTCGAGCGGGACGCTCCGGCGACGTCGTAGGTCAGGTTCTCGGACCGGACCGTGAGGTTCTCGACCGTCACGTCGATCTCGACGCGACCGGAGTACCCGTCGAGGTCGGCGAGGTCGGTCCCGGAGCGCTTGTCGGTCGTGTACTGGGTGGTGATCCGGAGCGGCAGGTCCCCGGCTGCGTCCTGCACGTCGTGGTCGACGGTCTTCGACGACGAGCGCTTGCCGGCGACCGAGATCGTCGTGTCCGAGATCGCGTTCACCGCGCCGTTCGTGGTGAGCGTCGTGTCCACGGTCTGCAGCACACGTGACGGATCCGTCACCTGGTCCTGGTCGGCGGTGCAGCCGGAGAGCACCAGCGCGAGTGCGCCCGTGACGGCCGCCACCCCTGCGATGCGGCTCCCCTGCCGAGTCCCGGTCCCCCCGGCGCGCGTCAACATCACGATCGTCCCCCTCAGAAATCGACTGCGTGATCGATCCTAACCGCTGAAATACCGTGAGGTTCCGTTCTCCACAGGCCACCGTCACCCCCGTTCGAGCCACAGCTCGGCGACATACGAACTTGCGGTCAGCCCTGGAATTGATACTCTGCACACCGCACCCTGGGGGGATCGCCGAACACGATCTGGTGGTCGGGGATGCATGATCGAGTGGTCGACCGTTCCGGACGTGGCGGTCGACCACTCGGTCCAGGGGCCGCAGCACGAGGGGGACGACACATGTGGATCACGATCACGTCCGTGGGCATCGCCATGGTCGCGGCATTCGTCATCACGACATCCGTGACGGCGGCGACCAAGCGCAGCGACCGCCGCCGACGCGAGCGTGGGGAGCCGCTGCCGAACGAGGGCGGTGCGCTCGTCACGGTGCGCCTGCGGACGTTCCAGTGGGTCCTCATCCGGGTGGTCGCCATCGTCTTCGTCGTGGTCGGAGCCCTGCTGTCGCTGGGCGCCGCCACGACGATCTCGACCGGCGTCGATCCCAGCCTGCTCATCGTGGCGATCGTCATCCTGCTGGCCGGCATCGGAGGCATCGTGCTGTCCCGCTCGTTGCGCCGGACACGGGTGCTCGCGATGGAGGACCACCTGCTGGTCCGTCAGGGCCTCCAGCGGGAGCGCCGCGTGGACCTGCGCGCGATCGCGGCGGTGCTGCCGATCGCGAACCAGTACGGCGGCCTGCAGGCGCGCGATGCGACCGGGAAGCGACTCTTCCACGTGATGGGCCTGGCCCGCGGGTACGCGGAGCTCGAGGCGTACCTGCAGGAAAGCGTCGTCCGTCCCCGCATGACCGCCCCCGCAGGGCTCGGACCGAACGGCGTCTCGGTCCCGCCCTGGCGCGGTGTCGCGTGCAGCGCCGACTGGACCACCGTCCCGCTCGGCCCCGGCGGTCGGGTGCGTCCGGTCATCCGCCTGTTCGTCGGCGGTGACGTCGTCGCGCTGCAGCCCGCCGAGGTCCGCGCCCTCATCGACGGCCGGACGGGGGTCGTGGAGTCCGATTCGCAGCCCCTCGCGTTCCTGGCGAGTCCGGCACTCGTCGACCCGTCATCCCTCGGAGGTCGGCAGTTGGCCGGCCTGCCGCCGGAGAGCCTCGCGCTCCTGTACGACGCGCAGGAGGTACGGGCGGTCGTTCTGCGCGACGGCGACGCCCTCACGTTCCGCGCGTGGGTGAGCGGTCTCCCGTGCTGACCGTCGGAGGCTGATCCCGCACGACCCGGCCTGGAGGCGCGGTGCCGGTCCGACGGACCGCCCACCCGGCCACGCGTCGAGCGCGCCGTCGCCCTGAGAGCACTTGTCGTCGGGCCCTCGCCCACCGCCGAGTGCGCCTGGTCCGGATCCTCCGTGTGACGCTCTCGACCGTCTGCACCGTGAGCAGCGGCGCCCCGACGGCCAGGAGCGGCAGTGCGGTGAACGCGGCGCCGCGGCCGCGGGCGACCCGTCCGATGAACATCTCGCGGAGTTCCGCAGACCGGACGCCCGCCGTCGTCGCGTCGTCCGGGTCCACCATGATCGTCAGGCGCTGCCCGACGCGGTAGTAGTCCGGTTCGTTCGTCACCGTGTACACGTCGAGCGCCGTCTCGTAGTCGACCCCCTCGAACGTCTGCCGCGTGACGGGCGTGTACTCGGTCCGGCCGCGCCCCTTGTAACCGGTGAAGTGCACGCGCTCGACGTGCACGATCTCACCGGAGACGACCGCCCCGGTTCGGCGAAGCGCATCGTCGTAGCGCAGTGCATCCGCGCCCTCGCCGTGCAGGAGCTCACCCAGCGCGGCCACGCAGAACGCACCGAAGCAGAGCATGAACGGTCCGGCCTCACGCAGCCGCTCCCCGCCCGACGTGCGCAGCCCGCGGCCCGTTGTCTCCTTGCGCCGCCTCTCACGAGCGCTTCGCCGTAGGCGAGCCCGAGGGCGGTGACGACGGCGAACGCCCCATCCGTGACGTGGAAGTGCCCGACCACGACCAACGCACTGCTGGCAAGGGCCACCGCTGCGAGCAGCGTGTGGAAGGCCCGCCGTGCAGGAGTCACCGCTCCTCAGTCCGCCCGCTCGAGTGTCAGCAGTCGGCGCTGGTGACCGAGAAGTCGAGCGTGCGGTCGGTGCCCTCGAAGACGTAGGAGTACCGCATCACGATCGCCTTCGACAGCAGGTCACGCGAATCCTTCTTCTGGCAGACGTTCGACACAACCGACGACTTGAGGTCCGCCGCGGTCAGGCTCGCTGGATCGACCGAGGAGTCGATCGTGTATGCGTACTCGAGCTGCGCGCCGTCAGCCGTCACACCGTCCCAGCGGGTCACCTCGTCGAGCTCGAGCGGGAACGTGTAGTTCTCGTTGACCTGCTTCGCTGCCTCGGTCGCGAGGGCCGACGGCGACGGCTCCGCGGTGGCGTTGAAGAACGCGCGGACGCCGAGCGACGCACCGACCGCCGCGAGGACGGACACGACCGGGATGAGGATCCGGAGCGCGACGCTCTTGCCCTTCTTCTCCGGGGTCGGCGGCTGCCAGGGCGGCATACTCCCGGTCGCACCGGCGTAGGGCTGCTGCTGGTACCCGGGCGCCTGCTGGCCCGGCTGCTGGAAGCCGGGCATCTGCTGCTCGTTCGGCTGCCCGAAGCCCGGCGCCTGCTGGTTCGGCTGCTGGAATCCGGGCGTTTGCTGGTCCGGCTGGCCGTTGTTCGGCTGCCAGTCGCCGGGCTGTCCGTTGTTCGGCGTCGTCATGATGGTCCTTCGCGGTCAGCACTCGCGCGCCGGACGTCCCCGAAGTTCCGTGCCCCTGCCGCTCCGCAGCCGGTCGTTCACGCCCCCTCGAGCGCCGGCGCCCCCTGTGCGCGGTACTCGATCTCAGGCACCGGCAAGGCCAGCGCCTGCATCCAACGTATCAGGCCGGCAGCCATCCGCCCCTACCACCGGCGCCGACTCTTGAGTCCTGGTGAACGCCTCCGAACAGGCGTGCGCCTGAGACCTCTCCGAGGGCGGAACCAGCCGAGCCTCCCATCCCAGTCGCCACGAGCTCGGCCCCAGGCACGCAAAGCCCGCGGCGCCACCCCGAAGATCTCAGGGCAGCCAGGGCCGGACCGTCAACACGTCCTCCCCGCGCCATGTCCCGGCTGAACCGGTGACAGTCCGCCCGCCGTGGAACCCCCGAGCGATGGATGACGCCTCGTCCGCACCCACGAGCAGACCACGAGCAATCGGTGCGGACACGTTCCCCATCGCGATCTCGACCGAATCCTGGTCGTCGACTTCCGCACCGAGCGGGACTTCCCAGAGGGATTCATCCTTGGCGTCCTCGGTCCGGAGCACGATGATCCCGGTTGCAGCATCCCCACAGAGGTCCAGCTCCCGCGCTCGATCACGCAGAATGACAAGCGTTCGATCGCGGCCGTCGAGGGCTCGTATCTTGGCCTCGACCTGCGCGAGCGTCGGGTTGGGTTCCTCGAACCGCTTCCCACGGACCCACCA
Source organism: Curtobacterium subtropicum (assembly GCF_030362975.1). NCBI lineage: Bacteria > Bacillati > Actinomycetota > Actinomycetes > Micrococcales > Microbacteriaceae > Curtobacterium > Curtobacterium subtropicum. Next base: position 24,454 of record NZ_JAUCMM010000015.1, on the reverse strand, counting down.
CTGCAGGATCGGCCGCTCCTCCGACCCGCGTGCGGGCAGCCCGCGGTCCCGGATCCGACGCACCAGTGCTCCCAGTGCCCAACCCGCGAGGATGCCCTAAGGGTCCGCGACCTCACCCGGCTCCTTCTCTGCCCAAGCGTTGTTGACTCCGATCGCCAGGCCGCCGGCTCCTCCCGCCGCACCTGCTGCGGCACCAACCAGCATCTGCGGACCGACCTTTCCCCAGTCGACCGGTCCGCCATCGGCGGATGATTGAGAACTCGCCAGCCGGGAGGGCACCGGGTCCCGTGGCCGCTCCGACAGCGACCGCCAGGTTGACGCCGAGAACGAACATGAGGGCACGTCGGCGGCTCTCACCGAGCCGGCCCCAATTGCCTCCTGCTGTTCACCGAGCCCTCTACGGAATCGACCCGCAAACGTCTCACCAAATTCGTTCAAGAACCAGCCGAAGTGCTTTATTGACTCACCCGCTGGACCTCGACGGCTTGGTGCAAAGACCGAAGCAATCCCCGAAGCCGGTAGGACGCAGCTCCGAGGCTCAGAGCATAACTACGACCACTTTGAAACTCAGCTGCAATATCCGTTGCGTTGTCGGCCGACACTCCTCTACGTATGTAGACAGTTCCGCAATCGGAAGAATCGAGACGCACTTGATTGAACGATGCACCGATGCCACGCACAGATCGCGATGACCCGTCACCGGCGGAGGCCTCAGTGACACGGCACTTCACCACGAGCGGATGAGCGGCGTCATATGCCTTCAGCGTCACCGGCGCTACGAAGATCGTGGTGAATATCAGCACCATCCCGAGCAGCCATGAGAAGAAGATGATCCTCTTCGACCGCATCGAGCGCTCTTTCCGCATCAATTCCGACTCCTTGCATTGGTCACTTCCGCGCTCCTGCTGAACCCGCGTCAGTGTTTGGGCTTCGTCGCACCGATCGACCCGCCTGCCACGGCGCGGGCCTCATTCCTCAATTGCTCACTTTCGATGCTCTTGTAGTCGAATGCAGTGGGGAATCGGTTGATCAGTTTGAGAGCGCTGCGGAACCAATAGGAAGATGCACCTACACTGAACTCAAACGTTCCCCCTTGGTTCAGCTCCGCCGCAACAGCTTGCTGTTTGCCGGTCGGAATTCCCTGCAGGACCAGCGTGCCACAATTCTTCGTGTCAACGCGGATGTATGAGAACGGCTCCCCCAGGCCCGTCCTGCTCGAGGTGCTGCCTGAGTATTCTTCCGCGCTCTCCACCTGGCATTGCAAAGCGCGCCTGTGGCCCCCGTCGTACGAACTCATTGCTTTAGGCCAAACAAGCAGGACAGTCAAGGAGACGATCACACTGAATACCCATACGGCGAGAATCACCCATGCCCGCCGATTCGTACCCTGTGCGCCCGGCGCCTTCTGCTCAAGGCTCATGTCAGCAACTCCTCACCGCGCGGAGTGCTGCGGGACGTAAGTCGGACTCGGCCTCCCTGACAGGATGCCGTTCACAGCCGTGGTCGCGAACGCGCCTTGCACGTCTCCGCCCGGCCGGATGGCCTCGTTGGCTACCGCGGTGAAACCCCCCATCAGATGATTCGTCGTGCTGCCGATGATCTCATTCGCCGCCGTGGCGAACGGATTTTCCGAAGCGTGGTAACGAGAGCTCGGTCTGCCGAAGCCTGCAGGCACCTTCACCACCGAGCTGATGCCGCGAGAGGCAGCACTGTCACAGCACAGAAGATCTCTCACTCATCGACGATGCTCCCATGCTTGTAGGACTCCGAAATTTGCACCTGCCGTGTAGCAACTGCGTATACATGACCATCGAAGGGCCCGAGTTGCGAGGCTTGTACTCATCTTCGCGGCGATCACCTCACCAGTAGCCGCACCGGCGCCACCGGTCCGCGTCCCGACCGCGGCCTGCACTCCCACTTCGCACCAGTCGACGGACCCCCTTTGTCGCCTTCTGGGGTGCCACAGAGATTCCACCGCTGCCAAGCCCGGCGATGTCAGACGTGATCAACGGACTTGAACTGGTCGCTCCACTGTCACATCCCGACCGATCAGTCGCAGCACGGAGCGGATAGCGTAAGACCCTTGCCCGGCCTCAAATCGGTAATCGCCACCGCTTTTCAACTGCCCAGCGAGTTTCGATGCGTTCTCCGCCGTCACCCCCTGACGCAGCAAGAGTTTCCCACAGTCACTCGTTGTGATCTCGATCTCATCGAAGGACGTGCCCAAACCCGTCCGCGTCACGCTCCCTCCCCTGAGCGGCTCTGCCGCCTCTACGGAGCAGATGATCTGCACACGATGGGCGGCGTCGATCCGGCTCAGCACGAACGGGCCGACCAGCGCAACCAACGCGATGACGACGATGAGCCCGAGGGCACGGTAGAAGCGCCATCCCACCCGCTTTGCCGGTCCCGGCTCAGCCTTCGGTTCTTGCATCAGTCCTCCACCTCGCCGCCACAGTTGCCCTCAGCCCCGTGGTCCACGTGCCCCCGATATGAAGCCGTTTGCGGCGTCCGTCCACAGGTCAGATCCGCGATCGCCGTTCGGTCGAAGCATCTCATTGGCCAATGCTTGGCCAGCCCCAACGACACGATCCGTCGCGAACGCCGTGACCTCATTGGCTAAAGCGACCCCGGGCGTGTTCGCGGCGTGACCGCCGTGTACGTGAATGTCCAGATTCGAAGGCAAGCGCAAGTCTGCGCTGAGCTTGCTTGCGAGGCCACTGCCCCCGGCCCCCGTGACAAGACCACTTCCGAAGGCTTGGGCGTAGCCACCGATACTCCTGTCCTCTCCGTTGAAGGCGTGATCTACCGTGTTCGAGACGGCTCCCTGAGTTCCTGCGGTGACCGCGCGCTGTCCGCTGGATCCAACAGCGGCTCGTACGATGCTCTGTGCTCTCGGATTTGCTATCTGCTGAATCCTCGGAAGCGCTGACTGCGCAACGCTAGAACCGTACCTCCCCACCAGCAGGCCGCCGGTTCCTCCCGCCGCACCTGCTGCGGCGCCAACCAGCATTTGCGTCCCGACCTTCCCCCAATCAACCTTTCCGCTGTCGGGTCCTTGCTGGATGATCGAGAAGCCGCCAGCCATGAGGGCGCCAGACCCCATGGCCGCTCCGATAGCAACAGCCACGTTGACACCCGGAACGAACATGAGGGCAATGCCGCCAGCAATCATGGCGCCTGCCGCGATTGCCTCCTTGTGCTCGCCGACCCACTGCCCCGCCTTCGACAAGAAGCTCTGGTTCGCATCGCGATACGCCGCCAGGTCCTTGTCCGTCGCCGGTCGGAGCCCCAGGGGGTCGATCGCGTGCATCGGGTCGTTCCCGGCGTACGAGTACGGGTTCGCCGACCACGCCGCGCCGAGCACGGGCGCCAACGGGTCCGTCGACAGGAAACCCCTGGCCGCTGGGTCGTACACGCGCGCCCCGAGCCACTCCAGCCCCGCGATCGACAGCCCGCCGTCAGCGGTGAGCGAGACGCCGGTGGGTAGCGCCGCTCCCTGGCTTGATGCGAGCACCGCCCACGGGTCCGAAGGGTCCGTGGAACGAGCGCTCCGCCAGCCTGCGATCAACCAGGCATCACCCACGGCGACCGCGCCGCCCGGCAGGTCGAGCACGCTCTCCCCGCCGATCGACACCATCGAGGGCAGCGGCGCGGCGGAGTCCCACCACACCTCGGCGCCACCGACCTCGGCGAGCTCCCCGAGCACGTCGGTCCACACCTCGGCTCGACCGGTCTCGCCGTACGAGCGGTCCCGCGAGACGACGGCGGTCAAGGACCCGAGGTCGGACCATGCGTACTCCTCGGTCGACCCGTCGGCTCGGGTACGCCGGACCCGTCGACCGAGTCCGTCGTACAGGTACTCCGTCCGCTCGTCGTCCCGGACGGAGGCTGTGAGCTGCCCGGCAGCGTCGTACTCGAACGTCGTCTCGGCACCCTCGACGACCTCGCGCAGCAGACGCCCGCCGTCGCCGTACTCCCACGCGGAGTCGCCGGCACGGACGAGCTGCCCGGCCTCGTCGTACGCGTACTCGACACGACCGTCCGGACCATCGATCGCGGTGATCCGGCCCTCGTCGTCGCGCTCGATGCGCGTGACGGTCGCCCCCTCGGGCGTCGTCGACGTGTGCGCGACCAGCGCACCCCGCTCGTACGACCACGACTGGACGACGTCGCCGGTCGACGCCTGAACGATCCGCCCTGCTGCGTCGTAGGCGAAGGTCGCTGGGGCGAGCCCCTGCCGCTCGACAGCGACAGCACGACCCGCTGCGTCCCGGCGCCACTCGGTCCGCATGCCCGTCGAGTCGATCCGCGCGGTCCGGTTGCCGTCGGCGTCGTACTCCCACCGCACGGAGCGTCCGCCACGGCTCCGTCGGACGAGGAGCCCACGGCGGTCGTACTCGAGTTCGTGGTCGACCGTCCGCCCTGCGCCACGCGTGTGATCGGTGACGACGATGGCGCGGTTGACGGCGTCGCGTCGGGTCTCGCTCACCAGCTGTCCGTCGACCAGGACCTCGGTCGCGCGGCCGGCGGCGTCGAAGGTCCAGCTGGTGGCCCGGCCGTCGGGGTCGGTCCGCTCAACCTGGCGACCGGCTGCGTCGTACCGAGCCGTCGTCTCGCGACCGAGCGGGTCGACGACCGCGACCACGCGGTCAGCTCCGTCGTACCGGCGCCGCGTGACACCGCCGGCGGGGTCCGTGACCTCGGTGAGTCGGCCCCGCTCGTCGTAGGCGAAGCGGGTGGCGCCGCCAAGCCCGTCGACGGCCTCGACCAGCTGCCCTGCAGCGTCGTAGCGGAACCGTCGCTGACCGAAGCGTGCGTCGTGGACGGAGACGAGCCTCCCGGCCCGGTCGTAGCGGTACCGGCTCGTCCCGGCTCCCGCGATCGTCTGGGCGACCACGCGGCCGACCGCGTCGTAGGTCGTCTCCTCGACTTCGTCGGTGGGCAGCGTCCGGGCGACGACGCGGGAGTCCGCGTCGTACGTCAGCGTCGTCCGCGCTCCCGTGGCGTCGGCGGCCGCGGACGGCCGCCCGCACGCGTCGTACTCGTAGGTCGAGCGGGCCCCGGACGGGCTGACGATCGCGGTCACCCGCCCACCCAGGTCGCGCTCGATGCGCGTCAGGCCGCCTTCGCCGTCGACGAGCTCGACGGGCCGTCCGGCTGCGTCGTACGTCACCAGCTCGGATCCGGTCTCGTCGCTCGTCTGCTCGACGGGTCGCCCGAACTCGTCGAACCGGAACGTGGTGGCGGAGAACGCATCGCGCAGGGTCGCGACGCCGGTCGCGACGTCCCGCGCGACCTCCTGCCGCACGCCGGTCGGGTCGACGGTGGCGGCGAGGCCGCCGTTGGCGTCGTACTCGTGCCGCCAGGTCGCGCCCGTCGGGTCGGTGACGGCCTGGAGGCGCGACAACCCGTCGTGCGCGAACGTCCAGACCGCGTCACCCGGCAGGGCGAGCGCGGCGACGTTCCCCTGGTCGTCGAACGTCCGCGTGACCCGCCGACCCAGCGGGTCGACGGTGGTCGCCAGCTCGCCGCTCGCCGCGTACTCGAACGTGGTGCGGGCGCCGAGCGGATCGGTGACCGCTGCGACCCGACCCCCGGCCGTGTGCTCGTACCGCCACACGGCACCGTCGGCGTCGCGGCGCTCGATGAGGAGCCCCGCGACGTCCCAGCGGTACTCGGTCCGCGCGCCGGACGGGCTGACCGCAGCGACCGGACGACCGGCGGCGTCACGCTCGATCCGGGCCGTGTCCCCGACCGCGTTCGTGGTCGCCACCAGCTCGCCGAACTCGTCGTGCTCGAGGTCGAGGACGACCCCGGTCGGGTCGACCACGTGGGTGAGGACCCCACCTGTCCACGTGAGCTCCGTGCGACCGCCGACCGGATCGACGATGACGGACGGGTCACGGTCGTCGTCGCGGTACTCGTAGGACACGACCGCGCCGGCCTCGGTGACGACGGTGGTCACCCGGTCCTGGTCGTCGTACCCGTAGGTGATGTCGCCGCCGGAGGGGGTCACCGTGCGGGTCCTCCGACCGCGCTCGTCGTACGCGTGGACCGTGACGGAGCCGTCGCGCTCGGTCGCCGACACCAGGTTGCCGTGCCGGTCGTAGCTCATCGACTGTCGCCGGTCGTCGGAGTCGATGACCCCGACGAGCCGACCCTTGGCATCGGCGATGTAGGAGTTGGCGCGCGAGCCGTCGTGGTCGGACACGACCGTGACGCGGCCGGGCAGGTACGCGAAGCGCACCGCTCGGCCGTGCGGACTGACCTGTTCGACCACGCGACGCTGGTCGTCGTAGGTGTTGTCGACCTCGACGACCCCGGCAGCCGATGTCACGGTGACGACGAGGTCGTCGTCGTCCCACCCGTAGCGGCGGGTACCGACGGGGTCGGTCACGCTGACGAGTCGCCCGCGGTCGTCGTACCCGTACTCGACCCGCCGGCCGTCGGACGCCCGGAGGACCGCAACGCGTCCGTCGATGTGATCGATCTCGACCCACCGGCCGCGTTCGTGCTCGAGCCGGACGACCAGGTCCTCGGTGTCGCGGATGACTCGGACCGCCGTCCCGACTCCGCCGCGCTGCCCGGTCCAGAGACCGGACGGGGTGAAGTCGATCCGGACCCCGGCGTTGTCACGCACGACGAGCAGATCGCCCTCGGCGGCGAGCCAGCGGTTCTCGCCGACACCGCGGTCCCAGCCCTGACCCGAGCGCGGGAAGCGGATCTGACGGCCGTCGGCGCCGACGAACGTCGCCCCCTCGTCGTCGAGGAGCAGACGCGTCTCGAGGATCGACGACCACCCCGGGCCGAAGAGCCCGACGTGCTCGTCGAGGGAGTTGTACATGCGGGTGACCTCGAGCGAGGCCGAGGCACCGGTGAACCCGAGGTCGAGCTCCGGTTCGAGGAAGTTGCCGGTCGTGGTGTTGACCGGGTCCATCGAGAAGCCCGTCGTGGGCTGGGCGCCGTACGCCGACGGCGGCTCGAACTGCAGGTCCTGGCGGGTCTCGGAGACACCGGCGGCTGCGAGGGCCGCGGCGAGCGCGGAGTCCGCGACCGTCGAGACGTTGCCCTCGCCGCCGGCCGCGGTGAAGGCATCCGCGATGGTGGTGGCCCACTTCGCGTCCTGGGCGTTCGCGTCGAGCCACTGCTCGAAGGCGGTGACGACGCTGTCAGCGTCGATGTGGCCCCACGAGCACTTGGCGGCGAAGTCGGTGAGCTTCCCCCGCAACGCCGCTGGTCGTCCTTCGAGGGCGCTGTCCAGCGACACCGAACCGGTCGCGAAGGAGCGGAGGTCGCTCGGACGCGCCGACGACGTCCCACCGCCTCCGCCCCCACCGGAACCCGGGTTCGGCGTCTCACGGGGCTTGGGTCGTACGTCGGGTTGCTCGAACTTCGGTGCCGGTTCGTTCTTGATGTCCGGCATCGGGTCGTAGTGGACCGTGTCGTTCACGAAGTCCTGGAAGCCGTTCCGGCCGTCCTCGCGCTCCTGCCACTCGCGCGCGCGCCTGCGGTTGTCCCGCTCCTTCGCCGCGGCTTCCTTCATCTGGCCGACCCAACCGGCGACCTTCTCCAGCGCCCCCGCGATGCGGTCGGCGTCGGAGTCGGCAACGGCGGCGTTCGACGAGAACAACTGGGCGAAGCGGCCGCGGAACTCCTGCGACCCCGTGGAGACGTACGAACGACGGGAACCGCGCTGGCCGTTGATCGCCCCCGCCGCGGACTTCATCGCGCTCTGCAGCGCATCGGCCGTCGCGTCGTCGAACTCGATCGGATCCATGTTGGCGTGGATCTGGGCCATGGTCGTTCCCCCCGGAGCTGGTGCTGGACGTACTGGTGGTGCTGATCGTGCTGGTCGCGCGAGTTGCACGCATCGTGCTGTGGTGCGGTCGGCCCCCCGACCGCGAACGCCCGGCCCACCGTGACGGTGGACCGGGCGTGGGATGGGTGCTTATGCGCCGCCACCCGCGGTGAAGATGTCCTGCGAGATCTTGTCGAGCTGCGTGCGGAGCTGCTCGAGCTCGGTCTTCGCCTTGTCGAGCGCAGCCTTGGTCTCGGGCCAGGTCGACCCACGGAAGGTCGAGGCGAGCGGGCCGTCCCACACGTTCGAGTCGGACAGGATGCGCCCCTGGGCGTCGAGCTGCGAGATCTGGTCCGTGAACCCGCCGTTCACGATGGACTGGATCTGGCGGATGGCGGTCTTCGCCTGCTCGGTGGAAAGGACACGCGACATGGTCAACCTCATTCTCTTCGTACCTGCACCCCCGCGCAGTGGAATCCCCCCGGAGGCCTGAACGCCGCCCACCATACCCGCGGAGCCCGACCATGTCACCGTCTGTATATCGTGACGATTCCTCCCCAGTCCGAGGGGCACGTTCGCGCCCGTCGGTGACACTCCTGCACATGTCGGTCGTTCACGCGTGGTTTCCCCAGCGGTCACCCGTGCTCCTCCGAGCAGAGGGGGCTGGTGGCAGGATGTCGACATGGACACCGAACCGCAGCTCGACGGCGAATCCGTCGCTCCCGATCTCGACGACTTCGACGAGGTCGTCGAGATCGAGCACGAGTCGCTGCCGTCGGACCGCTACTTCGACCGCGAGCTGAGCTGGCTGCGCTTCAACCAGCGCGTGCTCGAACTGGGCGAAGACCGCACGCAACCGCTGCTCGAACGGGCCAACTTCCTGGCGATCTTCGCATCCAACCTCGACGAGTTCTTCATGGTGCGCGTCGCGGGGCTCAAGCGCCGCATCGACACCGGGATCGCGGTCCCGACCAACGTCGGGCGGGCACCGAGCGACGTCCTGCGGGACATCGCGCGGAAGGCCCACGAGCTGCAGGACCGGCACGCGGCGGCGTTCATCGAGTCGCTGAAGCCGGACCTCGACGCCGCAGGCATCCACATCGAGCACTGGTCCGACCTCGACGAGGCCGACCGCCTGCGCATGCGGGAGTACTTCAACGAGCAGATCTTCCCGGTGCTCATGCCGCTCGCGGTCGACCCGGCGCACCCCTTCCCCTACATCTCCGGCCTGTCGCTGAACCTGGCGGTCCGGGTGCGCAACCCGAAGTCGCAGCGGCAGGAGTTCGCGCGCCTCAAGGTGCCGCAGAACTTCTCGCGCTTCATCGCGCTGCCCGACGACGGCTCCGGGAGGATGCGCTTCATCCCGCTCGAGGACCTCATCGCGAACCACCTCGACGACCTGTTCCCGGGCATGGAGGTCCTCGAGCACCACGTCTTCCGCGTCACCCGCAATGAGGACGTCGAGATCGAGGAGGACGAGGCCGAGAACCTCATCCAGGCGCTCGAGCGCGAGCTGCTCCGTCGCCGCTTCGGTCCGCCGATCCGTCTCGAGATCACCGAGGACATGGACCCGGTGACCCTCGACCTGCTCGTGCGCGAGCTCGACATCACCGAGCAGGAGGTCTACCGACTGCCGTCCCCGCTCGACCTCGGCGGCCTGTTCGAGATCGCCAAGATCGCGCGCCCGGACCTCCACTACCCGCGCCACGTCCCGACGACGCCGGTGCAGTTCCAGCCGGGTGAGCCGAACACGAAGCCCGACCTGTTCCGCGCCATCGGCTCGCGCGACGTCCTCGTGCACCACCCGTACGAGTCCTTCGCGACGAGCGTGCAGGCGTTCCTCGAGCAGGCCGCTGCCGACCCGAACGTCCTGGCGATCAAGCAGACGCTCTACCGCACGTCCGGCGACAGCCCGATCGTCGAGGCCCTGATCGACGCCGCCGCCGCGGGCAAGCAGGTCCTGGCCCTCGTCGAGATCAAGGCGCGCTTCGACGAGCAGAACAACATCACCTGGGCACGGAAGCTCGAGAAGGCCGGCGTGCACGTCGTCTACGGCCTTGTCGGGCTGAAGACGCACTCGAAGCTCGTGCTCGTCATCCGGCAGGAGGGCGGCACACTCAAGCACTACAGTCACATCGGCACGGGTAACTACAACCCGAAGACCTCGCGCATCTACGAGGACATGGGGCTGTTCACCGCGGACGACACCGTGGGCAAGGACCTCACCCGTCTGTTCAACGAGCTGTCCGGCTACGCGATCGAGAAGAAGTTCAAGCGGCTGCTCGTCGCGCCGCTGCACCTGCGCAAGGGGCTCGTGAAGCGGATCCAGGCCGAGGCCGCGAACGCCCGCGCCGGCAAGCCGTCTGGCATCCGGATCAAGGTCAACTCGATGGTCGACGAGCAGGTCATCGACGCCCTCTACCTGGCGAGCCAGGCCGGTGTGCCGATCGACGTCTGGGTCCGCGGCATCTGCTCGCTGAAGCCGGGCATCGAGGGCGTCAGCGAGACGATCCGCGTGCGCAGCGTCGTCGGCCGGTACCTCGAGCACTCGCGCGCCTTCACGTTCCACAACGACGGTGACCCGGTGGTCTTCATCGGTTCGGCCGACATGATGCACCGCAACCTCGACCGCCGCGTCGAGGCGCTCGTCCGGCTCACCGATCCGGCCCATGTCGCCGAGGTCGAGGAGATGTTCGACCTGGCGATGGCGGAGTCGACGAGCTCGTGGCACCTCGAGTCCGACGGCGAGTGGACGCGCCACTCCACGGACCCGGACGGCCGTCCGCTCGACGACGTGCAGAATGTGCTCATGCGGAAGATCTCGGCCCGGAAGCGTTCGGCTCGGTGAGCGGCGGCCCCACGGGGCCCGTCGTCGCGGCGGGCGCGGTCGTCTGGCGTGAACGGGACGGAGTGCCGCTGGTGCTGCTCGTCCACCGGGACCACCACCAGGACGTCTCCCTGCCGAAGGGCAAGGTCGACCCCGGCGAGAGCATCCCGACGACCGCCGTGCGGGAGATCGACGAGGAGACCGGGTACCGCGTCCACCTCGGGGCACCGCTCGGTACCGCGGAGTACGTGCTGCCGAGCGGTCGCGACAAGGTCGTGCACTACTGGTCCGCGCGCGTCGGCTCGAAGGAGTACGAACGGGCGGGGAAGTTCCGACCGAACGACGAGGTCGCCGCGATCGAGTGGGTGACCGTCGACCAGGCACGGGCTCGGCTCACGTACGAACGCGACGTCGCGATCCTCGACCGGTTCGCCGATCGTGTCGCAGCGGGCGAGCACCGGACGTTCGCGCTGATCGCCCTCCGCCACGCGAAGACCGTGCCCGGCTCGGACTGGGACGGCCCCGACGCCACCCGCCCGCTGCTGCCGGTCGGGCGGTCCCAGGCCAAGGCCGTCGCGGCACCCGTCGCGGCGTTCGGTCCGAAGAAGATCGTCAGCAGCACGGCGGCGCGGTGCCTCGCGACCGTCGAGCCGCTCTCCGCCCGGACCAAGGTCGGGGTCTCGAGCACGACGGACATCAGCCAGGACGCCCACGACCGCGGCGCCGCCGACGTCAAGGGCGTGGTGCAGAAGCGCATCGCGAAGGCGAAGTCCGCCGTGCTGTGCTCACACGGTCCGGTGCTGCCGGACATCATCGCGCGCATCGCCTCGGCCACCGCCGACGACCGCCGTCGCTTCGACCTCCGTCGGGCCGCGATGCTCTCGGTCGGCGACTTCGCCGTGCTGCACATCGCGGGCGAGAAGCTCGTCGCCGTCGAGACCCACCGCAACACCATCCCGGCCTGAGTCGAGCGCCCGACGCGATCTGGCGCAACCGCGCCCGGCGCGACCGAGCCGCACCGCGTCGGCGCGACCGAGCCGAACCGCGCCCGTCATGGCGGGGCCGCCGGACCGCGGGCGACGAGGCGGTGGCGGGGCGCGCCCCCAGGCCGGTACCGGAGCCCGCGCCGTCCCACGCGCGGCGACCGCCGACAGGGCCGCTGCGCCACCTTCGTGAACCGATGCGATCGCATCGTCCGCGCCCGCGCACGGTGACCCGATCCTGCACCCTCCTCCGGCCGGTCGTCCGGCACCCGAGCCGGGACCACCCCTCGTTCACCTTCCGTTCACCGAGGAGCGCCATCCCCGTCACCTCGCGTCCCTACAGTCGCTCCCGGGTCAGCACCGGCCCGAGGGACCAGCAGCGGTCCCGCTTGCAATGACATTCCCGAAGGGACCCCTGTGAACATCAAGCGAATCGGTTCGATCGCAGCGATCGCGATCGCCGGCGCCGTCGTGCTGTCCTCCTGCGCGGCGAACGAGAGCGGCAGCGGCGACACCGCGGCGCCGACCTCGAGCTCGGGCACCGACTACTCGAAGCTCTCGGGCACGCTGACCGGCTCCGGCTCGTCGGCGCAGCAGACCGCTGAGGCCACCTGGGCTGCGAACTTCCAGAACGTCGCCTCCGGCGTGACGGTCAACTACTCGCCGGACGGCTCCGGTGCCGGCCGCAAGAACTTCATCTCGGGTGCCGCGGACTTCGCCGGCTCCGATGCCGCGCTCAAGGACGAGGAGCTCTCGGGCTCGTTCGACCTGTGCACGGACAAGGCCATCGACATCCCGGTCTACATCTCCCCGATCGCCATCGCCTACAAGGTCGAGGGCGTCTCCGACCTGACGCTCGACGCGAAGACCATCGCGGGCATCTTCTCGGGCAAGATCACCAAGTGGAACGCCTCCGAGATCGCCGACCTGAACAAGGGTGTCGACCTGCCGGACGCGAACATCACCGTGATCCACCGCTCCGACGACTCGGGCACGACGCAGAACTTCTCCGAGTACGTCTCGGCGAACGCGTCGGACGTCTGGACCGAGGCCCCCAGCCAGACCTTCCCGTACCAGGTCGGCGACTCGGCCAAGGGCACCTCGGGCGTCGCCTCGGCGATGGCCAGCGCCTCGAACGCGATCACCTACATCGACGACTCCGGCGCCGGCGACCTCGATAAGGCGAAGCTCATGGTCGGCGACAAGGCCACCGAGATCTCGGCCGAGGGCGCTGCCAAGGTCGTCGCGGACTCCGACACGGTCTCGGGCCGCTCGGAGAACGACCTCGCGATCGACATCAACCGCAAGGACACCGCCGAGGGTGCGTGGCCGCTGGTCCTCGTCTCCTACGCGATCGCCTGCCAGGAGTACAAGGACGCGGACAAGGGTGCGCTCGTGAAGGGCTACCTCGACTACGTCGTCACGCAGGACGCGCAGGAGGCCGCCGCGAAGGAGGCCAAGTCGGCCGCCCTCTCCTCCGACCTGTCGGAGAAGGCCGCGAAGGCAGTCGCCTCCATCAAGTAAGGCCCGCTGAGCACCCGGACGCCGGTCCCACCCATCCTGACCGGCGTCCGGGTTCTCGCCCGTCCAGCCCGGACGCAGCACCAGCAGCACCGGCCCGACCGGACGCAGCACCGGCCCGACCGGACGCAGCACCAGCACCACCGGCCCGACCGGACGCAGCACCAGCACCACCCCCGTCGCCTCCCCCGGCCGCTCCTCCACGGAGCCCGGCCTCCCCTCCGACAGGAGTCCCATGACGACCGCACCGGCCCAGCCAGGGGCCACCGTCTCCCCCACCAAGCCGAAGGCCGTCGTCCGCGTCGGTGACCGGGTGTTCTCGACCGCCTCGGTGGTCGCCGGCAGCCTGATCCTCTTCGTGCTCGTGCTCGTCGCCGCCTTCTTGGTCTGGCAGAGCATCCCCGCCTTCACGGCGAAGGTCGGCGAGCTGCCGAACAACGCCACGAGCTTCTGGGACTACGTCGGTCCGCTCGTCTTCGGCACCGTCTACTCGGCCCTCATCGCGCTGGTCATCGCCGTGCCGCTCTCGCTCGGCATCGCGCTCTTCATCTCGCACTACGCACCGCGCCGCATCGCGCCGGTGCTCGGGTACGTCATCGACCTGCTGGCCGCGGTGCCGTCGGTCGTCTACGGCCTCTGGGGCATCGTGGTCCTCGCCCCGCTCCTCAAGCCGTTCTACGGCTTCCTCAACGAGTACCTCGGCTGGTTCCCGCTGTTCTCCGGCCAGGTGTCCGGCACCGGCCGCACGATCCTGACGGCGTCGATCGTCCTCGCGGTGATGGCGATCCCGATCATGACCGCGGTCATGCGTGAGATCTTCCTGCAGGCCCCGACCCTCAACGAGGAGGCCGCGCTCGCCCTCGGTGCGACGCGCTGGGAGATGATCCGCCTGTCGGTCCTGCCGTTCGCGAAGTCCGGCATCGTCTCGGCGATCATGCTCGGTCTCGGCCGTGCGCTGGGCGAGACGATGGCGATCGCCCTCGTGCTGTCCGTCTCGACGAACGTCACCTTCCAGATGCTGACGTCGCTGAACCCCTCGACGATCGCGGCGAACATCGCCCTGCAGTTCGCCGAGGCGTCGGGCACGGCCCTGAACGCGCTGGTCGCGTCGGGTCTGATCCTCTTCGTCATCACCCTGGTCATCAACATGCTGGCGCGCTACATCGTGCGCAAGCGGGTCTCCTGAGAGGTCACGCCCGATGTCCCTCGCCCTCCGTCAGACCGGCACCGCCGGCAACGTCTACGCCAACGGCAAGCTGCACAAGTCCGTGCCGTGGCTCCTGCTCATCGGCTCCTGGGTCGCCCTGATCGCGGTCTTCGCCCTGCTGAACGCGGGCGGCGCGGTGAAGGACTTCAACGTCGTCGCCGCCCTGTTCCTCGGCACCGTCCTGTTCGACGTCCTCATCGTCGTCGTGTCACGCATCGTCGAGGGCGGGCGCAAGGCGGTCGACCGGCTGATCACCTCGCTGGTCGTCACGGCGTTCGTCATCGCGGTGCTGCCGCTGGTGTCGCTGCTCTGGACCGTCCTGGCCGACGGCCTCGCCCGCTTCGACGCCCAGTACTTCAACTCCTCGATGCGCGGCGTCATCTCCGACGGCGGCGGCGCACTGCACGCCCTGATCGGCACGCTCGAGATCACGCTGTTCGCCGCGCTCATCTCGGTGCCGATCGGCCTGCTCACCTCGATCTACCTGGTCGAGTACGGCAAGGGCGCCCTGGCGAAGGGCATCACGTTCTTCGTGGACGTCATGACGGGCATCCCGTCGATCGTCGCCGGTCTCTTCGCCTACTCGCTGTTCGCGCTGTTCCTCGGCCCGGGCGCCCGCTTCGGCCTCGTCGGCTCGATCGCGCTGAGCGTGCTGATGATCCCCGTCGTCGTCCGCTCGACCGAGGAGGTCCTGAAGATCGTCCCGATGGAGCTCCGCGAGGCCTCGTACGCGCTCGGCGTGCCGAAGTACCTGACGATCCTCAAGGTGGTGCTGCCGACGAGCCTCGCCGGCATCACGACGGGCGTCATGCTGTCGATCGCCCGCGTCATCGGTGAGACCGCGCCGCTGCTCGTCACGGCCGGCTTCACCGCGAGCATGAACTACGACCTGTTCAAGAACCCGATGATGACGCTGCCGGTGTTCGCGTACACGCAGTACTCGCAGCAGGGCGCCAACCCGGTGCCGTTCGTCGACCGGGCCTGGACCGCGGCGCTCGTGCTCATCCTCATCGTGATGCTGCTCAACCTGCTCGCCCGCTTCATCACCCGACTCTTCGCCCCCAAGCTCCCCCGCTAGCGCCGAGCGCCAGCGAAGCGGCAACTCCACCCACCCCGAAGGAAACCACGTGTCCAAGCGCATCGAGGTCGACGGCCTCAACGTCTACTACTCGAAGTTCAAGGCCGTCGAGGGCGTCGACATGACGATCGAGCCCCGCACCGTCACCGCCTTCATCGGCCCGTCGGGCTGCGGCAAGTCCACCTTCCTCCGCACGCTCAACCGCATGCACGAGGTCATCCCGGGTGCGTACGTCGAGGGCTCCGTCAAGATCGACGGCGACGACCTGTACGGCCAGGGCGTCGATCCGGTGCTCGTCCGTCGCCAGGTCGGCATGGTCTTCCAGCGCCCGAACCCGTTCCCGACGATGTCGATCCGCGACAACGTCCTCGCGGGCGTGAAGCTCAACAACAAGCGCGTCTCGAAGTCGGAGAGCGACGACATCGTCGAGCGCTCCCTGCAGGGCGCGAACCTGTGGAACGAGGTCAAGGACCGCCTCGAGAAGCCCGGCATGGGGCTCTCCGGTGGGCAGCAGCAGCGTCTGTGCATCGCCCGCGCGATCGCGGTGCAGCCGGACGTCCTGCTCATGGACGAGCCGTGCTCGGCCCTCGACCCGATCTCGACGCTCGCGATCGAGGACCTCATCGAGGAGCTCAAGAAGGACTTCACGATCGTCATCGTCACGCACAACATGCAGCAGGCCTCGCGCGTCAGCGACAAGACCGCGTTCTTCAACATCGCGGGCACCGGTGCGCCGGGCAAGCTCATCGAGTTCGACGACACCGCGACGATCTTCTCGAACCCGTCCGTCCAGGCGACCGAGGACTACGTCTCGGGTCGCTTCGGGTGATCGGCGCCCGGTCCGTCTCCTGACGGTCGGCCTGGAGGCCCGGTGCACGTCCGCCACGGACGGCACCGGGCCTCCCGTCGTCGCGGGCGCGGTGCGCGACGCAGAACGGCGGGCAGCGGATGATCCGCTGCCCGCCGTCCGCGTGGTCGCTACGCCTGGGTCGTGGGGACGGCCATGAGCGGCGTCGAGGTCGGCTGGTCGGACCCGCCCTCGGGCTCGACCGTCATGCCGATCGCGTCGCCGGGGGTCAGGTCACCCTCGAGCACCGCCGTGTGCACGCCGTTCCGGGCACCGTCGACGAGGCCGGCCGGAACCACCTTGGTGCCCTCGGAGCCGATGTACCAGAGCTCGTAGGTCTTGCCCGCCGGAGCCTGCTCGACGCCGTCGAGGATGACCGCGGACTTGCCGACGTCGTGCGACCAGACCACCGTCGCTGAGCCGCCACCGGGGACCTTCGCGGTCGTGCGCTGGAAGTCGGACGCTGCGTAGATCGAGTCGAGCGTGCCCGAGGCCTGCGTGGTGCCCGTGCCGGAGCCGTCGGACTGGCCGAAGCCCGTGCCCACGCCGAGTCCGACGCCGAGGAACACCACCGCGACCGCTGCCGCGGCGGTCAGGGCGGCCGCCGGACGCTGGAACCAGCGACGGCGGGCCTTCGCCGATGCCGCGCCCACTCCGTCCGCAGCGGCGGGAGCCGTCCCGAACGCCACGACGTTCGCGGTGTCGGCCACCTGCGCGGGGGCGGGAGCCGCACCGACGACGGGGGCGGGCGACGTGGTGGACGCGAGCGGGGCCTCCAGTCCGACGACCGGAGCCGAGGCGTCCGAGGGAGCCGCCTGCGGGGTCCGGGCGATCTGCGCCATCAGCGAGGCCTTGAGCGACGCGGGCGGCTCGATCGGCTCGACGGCGTACGCGAGCTGCAGGGCGGTCTCGCGGAGCGAGTCCGTCTCCGCCTGCAGCTCCGGCGAGGTCGTCAGGGCGTGCTCGAGGAGCGCGCGCTCGTCGTCCGACAGGGCGTCCAGGGCGTGCGACCCGGTGAGCAGGGCAGGGTCGTCGTGCCGTTCGGTCATGACGTCACCCCCATCTCGTCTCGGAGTCGGATCATCCCGTCACGCAGACGGGTCTTGACGGTGCCGATCGGGACACCGAGCCGTTCGGCCATCTCGCTGTGCGAGTAGCCGCCGTAGTACGCGAGCTGCACCGCCTGCCGTTGGAACTCGGTGAGCTTGCCGAGTGCCCGGCTGACCCGTTCGTGCTCGATCCGGATCTCGACCGACTCGGAGACCTGGTCGAAACCGGACTCCAGGTCGCGGATGCCGATCTTGGTGTCCCGGTCGTGCGACGCCTGCGACGCGCGGACCCGGTCGACCGCGCGGCGGTGGGCCATGGTGAGCACCCAGCTGGCGGCGGTGCCGCGTGCACGGTCGAAGCGGGTGGCCTGCTGCCAGACCTCGAGGAAGACCTCCTGCGCGACCTCCTCGGACTGGGCGCGGTCCTTCAGGAGGCGCGTCACCAGACCGAGTACACGGCCGGACAGGGCGTCGTAGAGGTCGGAGAAGGCTGCCTGGTCGCCGTCGGCGACGCGGGCGAGCAGATCGTCGGGCGACACGGGGGTGGGCTCGGTGGAGCTCCAGGCCTCGGTGTCGTGTTCCACGAGCGCAAGCATTGCAGGTTTCCCTCCTCTCGGTGGCATTGCGTCCGACATGTGCAATCACTTCGCAGGTCGGGTTCGGGTCGTTCGGATCCTCGCGGCGGTGGAGTCAGGGCGAGGGCCGCACGGCCCGCAGGGAATTGACCGGCGGGTACCGGACCGGGTCGAGCGGGCCCTCGCTGTGACGTCCGCGAGGAGCGTCACACCCTCTGTTCGGCACCGTCGCCCGAGCGGATTGGCCGG
Source organism: Curtobacterium subtropicum (assembly GCF_030362975.1). Lineage (NCBI taxonomy): Bacteria > Bacillati > Actinomycetota > Actinomycetes > Micrococcales > Microbacteriaceae > Curtobacterium > Curtobacterium subtropicum. The sequence goes on along the minus strand of NZ_JAUCMM010000015.1, from coordinate 6,317 downwards.
AGCTGCGCCGTCCTCGTGTCCAGGGCACGCCCGGCCGCGCATCGTGTCCACCGAGAGTGAACACGGCGACGCGCACAGCACGTGTCTCGTAGAATCGATCTCGCCGGGCCGCAGCAAGCCCCGGGCTCCAAAATTCGCCGCTTCGAGCGGCCTCGCGCCGAGAGGCGCTTCTGCGGCCCGGTCTTCGCATGTCCGGGGGCGGTCACGCCGTGCGCTCGCCTGTGGTCGTCGCGGTCGCAGTGGTCGTCGCGGTCGTCGTCGCAGTCGCGGTGGTCGTGCCCGGTCGGGAGGCGCGGCGTCGGTCCGCCCCGCCGCCCGCTCAGTCCAGGCTGTCGCGGCGCCAGAGCGCCGCCGCCTCCGTCAGGTCGGCCGCCAGCTCCGTCAGCCGCAGCGCTCGACGGGTCAGCTCGGTCGCGCGCTCCCCCGCGGTCAGGTCCGCGTCGTCCGCCACCGAGGTCGCGCCCGCGGCGGTCAGACGGCAGAACGCCGCTCCGCGGTCGAGCGCCACCGCGAGGTCACCCGTGTACAGCCCGTGCAGGATGCTGTCCGCCAGGGTCAGGATCTCCGCCGGACCCGTCGGCTGCTCGGCACCCGCGACGGCCTCGTCGATGGTGCCGATCTGCGCCGTGCCCCGCTCGAAGAAGTACGCGATCTCGTCCGGGTTCTGCCGGATCACGACCCGCACGAGGTAGATCCGCCACAGCGCGCCGGGGAGCGTGTGCGCGCCGACGCGTGCCCACAGCTCGGCGATCGCGTCGATGCCGTGCACGTCCGTGTAGGTCACGAGCCGCTCGACCACCGCCGGGTCCGGGTCCTGCCGGACGCGGTGCAGCAGCGCGTTCGCCGTCTCGTGCGCGACACGGTTCACCAGGGCCGGGTCGTCGCCGCCCTGGATCGCGGCGAACTCCTGGTCGGTGAAGTGGACGGGACGGTGGTGATCGCGAGGCACCCGGCGAGTGTAGGCGCGGCCGCCGACGTGCACGTCCCCCGTTCGCCACGAACGCAACCGGGCCCTCGCGGGTACCGTGCTCCGGCAGGGAGGCACTCCTCCCGGACGTTGAGAAGAGGAGACTCCATGAACGCCCTGCTCGTCATCCTGGCCGTGATCGCGGTCATCCTGCTGTTCGTCGGTGGCTTCACCGCGAGCCTGAAGTTCCTGCTGTGGGTCGGCATCGTGCTGCTCGTCATCGCGGTGATCATGTGGCTCCTGCGGACGCTCACCGGGCGCCGCAGCTGACCGACGGCACTGGTTCTCGTCTGGAGGCCCTCACCCGCTAGCCTTGCGGGTGAGGGCCTCTAGCTCAGTTGGTAGAGCACCGGACTTTTAATCCGAGGGTCGTGGGTTCGAGCCCCACGGGGCCCACCACCTTCCCGAACCCCGCCTTTTCATCCGAGGGTCGTGGGTTCGAGCCCCACGGGGCCCACCTCATCTCTCCCATCGGACATCTGCCGGGGTACAACCCGATCACAGGATGTTCATGGTGCGTCTTGTGCACAGTCCAGTCCCCGCTCAGCGGTTTGCCTGCACGACGCCGATAGTGTCGTTCCCGGTCCTGATCCACGGACCGAACAGCACCGCAGCACCAGAGAACGAACGGGGTACACCGTGACCGAGCCCATCGACGCCACGCAGACCAGCACCACCGGTGACGCGCGCCGCATCGTCGAGCTCGCAGCAGCGACGAACACCACCATGAGCAACAAGCTCCTCCTCGACACCCTGCGCCGCAGCGCGCAGGTCACGACGCGGCACATCCGCACCGACTTCGTCGAGGTGGCCACTGCCACCGCCGTCCTCGGGTACGTCTGCCGGCAGGGCAGCGAGTACACCGCCCTGCGCGGCGACGACCCGGCCTGGGCGCAGGAGATCGGCCGCTACGGTACCGAGTCGCTCGCGGTCGAGGCACTGCGCATGCGCCGCGCCTGACGCACACGAGCACTGACGACGAAGGCCGCCCCACGTGGGCGGCCTTCGTCGTGTGTGGCGGTTGTCGGGCACGCTGACCGCACACTCGGAGGTCCTCAGCGCGCCGTTGCGGTCGCACGACATGCCGCCCGCGATCGTTCCGGTCGCACGACTTGCCGCTGGCCATGAACCTGAGCGGCATGTCTCGCGACCAGGCCCCCGCACGTGCGCGAGGAGCGCCGGCCAGGCGATCCCGCCGCCCGCGGTCAGGACCAGACGCGGCGGATGCCCCAGGTACCGGTCCAGGTCGCGTCGGGCTCGAGCCAGCGCAGGCCCTCGCCCGAGTTCAGGGCGTTCGCGGGCGCCGTCATCGGCTCCACGGCCACGGCCAGCCCGGTGCCGTCACCGCGGGGGAACTCCCGGGAGGTGAAGACCTGCACGTACGGGAACGACTCGTCCTGCCACAGCTCGACGCCGTCGCCCTCCGGGCCGTGCAGCGTCGTGCGGCGGACACCGTGCTCGTCGGGCGCGATGTCCCGGTACGCGGTGTCGAGGTCGGCATCCCCGGCGCGCTGCCCGGAGCGCAGGTCGTACGGGGTGCCCTCGACCGACACCGTGCCGTCCGGGATCTTGTGCTCGTCGACGGTGAAGGCCGTGGCAGCGTCGAGCGTGACGACGAGGTCCTCCGCCGGGGTGTCGCCCGCACGCAGGTACGGGTGCGCCCCGACGGCGAACGGGGCCCGGACGCCGGAGCGGTTCGTGATCGTGTGAGTCACCCGCACGCCGTCGTCGACGAGCTCGTGGTGCACGCGGGTCTCGAGGGTGAAGGGCCAGCCGTGCTGCGGGTGGATCGTCGCCTGCTGCTCGATCGACGACTCGGTCTGGGCCACCACGCGGTACGGCGAGAACCGCAGCAGCCCGTGCGAGGCGTTGCCGTACTTCGGCTCGGAGACGTCCAGCTGCTGCCGCTTCCCGTCGAGCTCCCAGACGGCGCCGGCGACACGGTTCGGCCACGGCACGAGCACGATGCCGTCGGCACCCGGCGGCAGCGAGGTCACGGGGAACGGCTCGGTCAGGTCGAACCCGGCGACGCGGAGCTCCCGGATGCCCGCGGCGACCTCGGTGACGACGGCCTCGACGACCCCGTCCGGCCCGGCGTGGCGGAGGTGGTACTGCGCTCCGGTGGGTGCTGCTGCGGTCATGCGTGCGACTTCCTTCCGTCTGGTGCTGCGCCGCCGTCCTCGTCCGCCACGACGACCAGTACCCCGGCCGCCCGGATCGGTGCGACGGCGTCCGCCGTGACCTCGGCGGTGACGACGACGTCGATGTCCTCGAGCGGGCGGACGACACCGAGGTGAGCCCGGCCGAACTTCGAGCCGTCCGCCACCACGACGGTACGCCGGGCGGCGTCGGCGAGCATCCGCTTCGCCTCGGTCTCGGGCAGGTTCACGTTCGTCAGGCCGTGCTCGACGTCGAGTCCGGTGCCGCCGAGGAACACCACGTCCGCGGCGATCATGGGCAGGACCGCGCCGAGGAAGGGCGCGACCAGCGAGTGCTGCAGCGGGCGGAGGGTCCCACCGGTGACGACCACGGTGAAGCGCGGAACCGCCGGTTCGAGCGCGAGCGCCGTCGTCAGCGAGTTCGTGACGACGGTCAGGTCGGTCAGGTCCTCCCGCGCGACGAGCGCCGACGCCACCGCAGCCGGCGTGGTGCCGACGTCGAGCACGACGCACTCACCGGACCGGACCATCGCTGCCGCGGCACGGCCGATGGCGGCCTTGGCCACCTGGTGCTCGACGGCGGTCTCCTCGAAGGGGCGCTCGGGGGAACCGGCCGCGCGGCGGACCGCACCGCCGCGCACCCGCCGGATGCGCGCCTCCTGGTCGAGCAGGGCGAGGTCCTGGCGGACGGTGACCTCGCTGGTTCCCAGCGCCGCTGCCAGGGAGGCGGTCCGGACCAGGCCGGGGGCACCCTCGACGATGGAGACGATGCGGTCCTGCCGCAGCGGCGCGGGCAGTGACCCGTCGAGGAAGGAGAGGTCGTCGCGCACCGGACGAGTTTCGCGTACTTACGGATGCTTTCGCAACGCTTCGCGCGGCGAGTAGGCTGTCCCGGTGATCACCAAGCGCGTGACGACGCTCGCCGACGGCCGCGAGCTCATCTACTTCGACGACGCCGACACCCAGCTGCCCGCCGAGCGCAGCATCGACCAGCGTGTCCTCGACCCCCGGCCCGGGACGGCCCGGATGCGACAGGACGTCCTGACCGGCGAGTGGGTGTCCATCGCCTCGAGCCGGCAGAACCGCGTGTTCCTGCCGCCCGCCGACCAGGACCCGCTCGCGCCGCAGACCGCCGCGAACCCGTCCGAGATCCCCAGCCGGTACGACGTCGCCGTGTTCGAGAACCGCTCCCCGTCGTTCGGCCCCCTGCTCGAGGCGGACGACGCACCGGAGTCGCTCGCGTCGCTGTCCGACGTCGGACTGAACCGTCAGCTCCGGAGCGTCGGCCGCTGCGAGGTCGTGTGCTTCTCCCCCGAGACGAGTGGCTCGTTCGCCTCGATCAGCGAGTCGCGCGCACGCACCGTGGTCGAGGCCTGGGCGGACCGCACCGCCGCGCTGTCCGCGATGCCCGGCATCCAGCAGGTCTTCCCGTTCGAGAACCGCGGCGAGGCGATCGGCGTCACCCTGCACCACCCGCACGGGCAGATCTACTCGTACCCGTACGTCACGCCGCGCACGCAGCGGCTGCTCGCGTCGATCGAGCGCTTCGGTCCCGACCTGTTCGAGCAGCACCTCGCGAACGAGCGGGCCTCGGAGCGCGTCGTGCTGCAGGGCGAGCACTTCACCGCGTTCGTGCCGTTCGCCGCGCGCTGGCCCGTCGAGATCCACATGCTGCCGCACCGGCACGTCCCCGACTTCGCCGCGCTCACCGACGCCGAGAAGGACGAGCTCGCGCACATGCACCTGCGACTCACCCGCGGGCTCGACGCGCTCTACGACACCCCGACGCCGTACATCGCCGCCTGGCACCAGGCGCCGGTGCACACCGCGCGGGACACCGTGCGGCTGATGCTGCAGATCACGTCGCCGCGCCGCGCGGCCGACAAGCTCAAGTTCCTGGCCGGCAGTGAGGCCGCCATGGGCGCCTGGATCGGGGACCTCGTGCCCGAGAAGGCGGCCGAGTTCATCCGAGGAGGGATCGAACGCGCATGACGTTCCAGCAGGTCTACGGGTACGAGCCGGCGGTGCGGTACTCCGCTCCCGGTCGCGTCAACCTGATCGGTGAGCACACCGACTACAACGACGGGTACGTGCTGCCCTTCGCGATCGACCGCCGCACGGTGGCCTCGATCGGGCAGCGGGACGACCGGTTGATCCGGGTCGCCTCGGCGTTCGAGCCGGACGCGGTGCACGAGCTCTCGCTCGACGACCTGTCGCCCGAGAACATGCAGGGCTGGTCGGCCTACGTCTTCGGCATCGCCTGGGCACTGCGCGAGCAGGCGGGCGCGGACCTGTCGGGCAAGACCGGGTTCGACGTCTTCATCGACTCTGACGTGCCGGTGGGCGCGGGCCTGTCGTCGAGCGCCGCGATCGAGTGCGGTGTCGCGCTGGCCTTCACCGACCTGTGGGGACTCGACCTGTCGCGCAAGCAGTTGGCGCGTGTCGGGCAGTACTCCGAGAACCACGCCGTCGGCGCACCGACCGGCATTATGGACCAGTCCGCCTCGCTGCTCGGTGAGCAGGACGCGGTCGTGTTCCTCGACTGTCGGACGCTCGACACCGCCGTGGTCGACCTGGCACTCGAGGCGAACGGCCTCGAGGTCCTGGTCATCGACACCCGTGTCGAGCACGCGCACGCCACCGGCGGGTACAAGGCGCGTCGGGAGTCCTGCGAGCGCGGTGCCGCGGCGATGGGTGTCCCGGCGCTCCGCGACGTCGCGGTCGAGGACCTGCCCCGCGCCGAGGAACTCCTCGACGACGAGACCTTCCGCCGCGTGCGGCACATCGTCACCGAGGACCAGCGCGTCCTCGACACGGTGCGCACGCTCCGCGAACAGGGTCCGCGAGCGATCGGCGAGCTGCTCGTCGCCTCGCACGCGTCGATGCGCGACGACTTCGAGATCTCGGTGCCGGAGCTCGACCTGGCGGTCGAGACGGCGATGGCGAACGGCGCCGTCGGTGCGCGCATGACGGGTGGCGGATTCGGCGGTGCGGCGATCGCACTGGTCGACCGGGAGGCCCGTGGCACGATCACGGACGCCGTCACCTCCGCCTTCGCCGCGGCCGGGTACCGCGAGCCCACCGTGTTCACGGTGCACGCCGCGCAGGGCGCCCGGCGCGACTGACGCGCGGCGCGCGCCGCGCGGGGCGCGGCGCGACTGACGCGCGGCGCACGCCGCGCGGGGCGCGGC